>CAYWVS010000014.1:0-48216 GCA_964461765.1 uncultured Anaerovorax sp. | reverse complement strand
ATCCTGTGAGCAAGTTTTAATGGGCGCATCTACAATAGCACATTCAGGTCAGAGGATTTCTGAGGGGTCATCTGTACAGGCTGAATTAATTGAAAGTATTTCTAATTCGGTGAAAGATATTGCTGATAATATAAGATTATACGCTTTGAATACCGCCAAGGCTCAAAAGGTCAATAAACAAACAACTGAAAGCACATTGTTGTGCAATGATAAAATGTCTGAGCTTGTTAATGCCATGGAGCTTATAACAGAACAATCAAGAGAAATGCAAAAGATTATAAAAACCATTGATGATATTGCATTTCAAACAAATATTCTTGCTCTTAATGCTTCTGTTGAGGCGGCAAGAGCCGGTGAATCGGGAAAAGGCTTTGCTGTTGTTGCTGATGAGGTGCGGAATCTTGCCACTAAGGTTACAGCGGCATCAAAAAACACGGGGGGGTTAATTGATTCATCTATAACTAATATTCAAAATGGTGCACAAATTGCAAGCACAGCTTCAATAGCTCTTTCAAATATTGTAGGCTTAATTGAGGATTCTTCCAATCTTTCCTCTCAAATTGCAGATACTGCTGATGGGCAGGTAGCAAGTATTGATGATATTCATAAAAATATACAAAGGTTTTCTATGTATGTTACTGAAAATGTGGCATTATCTGAAGAAAACTCTGCAACAAGTGAAGAACTAAACGGTCAGGCTGAAGGTTTACGCATGTTAGTCTCTAGATTTAAAATATAAAAATTAATAATTTTTTTATTATGTAGGAAATATCGTCCTTGACGATATTGACGGAATATCACATTTGCTACATCGTCGGTATTGACAATGTAGCAACGATAGGCTACAATTGCTATATAAATTTGTGCAATGATATTTGGTATATTGGCGGACTTAGTAATCGTAAATATTTTTTTACCCTAAAGTGAAAGTCTGACTTTCAGATAGGTAACGCAACATTCTTTAGAGGAGGCAAACATTTATGATGTCATTATTTGAGAGCAAAGTGGAAGAAGTCAAAGAGCTTATTATTAAAGAAGCCTTAGAAATGTTTTATTACAATGGAATAAATGATACAAAACTTTCTGATATTGCTAAAAAATGCCGTGTGGGAGAGTCAACGGTTTATCGTTATTTCGGAACAAAAGCTAACCTTGTTTCTAAAACTGCCGTGCTTTTATGGGAACAGATGAAGTTGAAAGTTGATAAGGTAGCTACCGAAAGCCTATATGATGAAAAAAATGGCATTGAGCAAATTGCTTATTGCTTAAATGTATATTTAAACATTTATAAAAAGAACCAGCAATATTACCGCTATCTTTATGAATTTAATAAATATATGAGCTCACAAGAAATATCAACTGAAGAACACAAGGCTCTTTTGAAGAAGCGTCTTTTTGTTGTAGATTACCTATTAGCAGCAATAGAAAAAGGCAAAAAAGATGGCACCATTCGTATAGATGCCAATCCGCAATATGCAATTCGAGCCATTTTAGCATCTTCTACCGGTATCGCGGAAAAAGTTGCTCTTTTTGAAAAAGGAGTGGGTGCAACCGAAAACACGATCGATGAGCTTTTGGCTTGCAATGAAGTGGTTCTCTATTATCTTAGGAGGAGCAAAAGTGAGGAAGAATAATTACCTTACAGTTACAGTACTTGTTATTACTCTATTAGCTATGACATCGGGATTGATGTTTTACATAAACTCGATACAAAAAAAGCTGTCAGATCAAAATGAAAAGACTTTAGCTGAAATTATGAACCAGCAAATATATAACTTTGACTTTAAGCTGCAAAGCGACAAGAAAACCATGGCTAATTTTGCAAACCTCATTTCAAAGATTGACTATTCACCAAAAGAGATTATTGGGATTCTCAATGAACTGGCAGAAGGCAGTGATTTTGAATACTTAGATTACATAGAACCCGATGGTCATGCCGTTACAATAGACGGACGAGAAATGCACCTTAGTGACAGAGATTATTTTAAGCGTTCCATGAATGGGGAAGTAGTAATATCTGACCCCTTAGTTTCTCGAATAAGAAATGTCTCCATTATTGTAGTATCCGCACCTGTGTATAAAGACGGCAAAATTATCGCTGTTCTTACAGGCTCGTATAGCCTTGAAAATCTGAGCAATTTGTTTTTGCCGTCCTTTGACGGTGCAGGTTATGCCTATGTCACAACAAACAGTGGTGACATTATTGCGAAAAGTGTCAACACATACAGTATTACCACCGAAGGGAATTTGTTAGACGACTGGCAAAAATCGGATTTTATAGAATTTGACACATTAGATGTGATACAAAAAAATCTGTTAGCTCATAAAGGCGGTCAAGCCACTTATGTCTTAAATGGGAATAAACGCTATATGCACTATGCCACCATAGAGGTAAATGGGTGGAATTTGTTTGCTGTCGTTCCCCAAGAAGCAATTGCACAATTTTCAAACACGATTATTTCATATTCCTTGTCCATGGTACTTGGTGTCGGTGTGTGCGCTCTTGTCCTTGTTTTATTACATATGGCATCTTATAGGAACAGCATAAAAGAAATTGAAAAAATAGCATTTACCGATGAGTTGACCGGGGCTCCTACTCTTGCAAAATTCAAATTAGAAGCACAGGGCGTTATCGACTCAAACCCAAATACAAAGCTGTTGATTGTAAAGTTTGATGTAGACCGTTTCAAGCTCATAAACCAAACCTTGGGCTATGAAATGGGGGATACTGTAATAAAAAATATCTGCAAGACACTAAGCGAAAATACTGCCGGTGCTTATGATAGATATGCGAGAATTCACGATGACGAATTTATTATGCTTCATCAATATGAAACCTTGGAACAATCCATAGAACTAAGAAATAAGTTTTTAGAAATTTTTCATCGGCATATGGGTGATAATTTTGCTTATCACCTTAAGCTAGTTTCCGGAAATTATTATATGCAGCTTGAAAATTGCACCGATATTTCAGAGGCAATAGAAAAAGCAAATATAGCGCATAGAAAAGCAAAGCAATCAGGGCTTGAAGTTTGCGCATATGACGAGCTTATGATTAGTGAGGCACTAAAGCAAAAGGCGATTGAAAACAAAATGGTAAAAGCACTGGATAACGGTGAGTTCAAGGTATTTATGCAACCTAAATATTACTTGTCGGACGAAACACTTGCGGGAGCAGAGGCACTTGTTCGCTGGAAAGACAGAGGAACAGACGTGATTTACCCCGGTGACTTTATTCATTTATTTGAAGAAAACGGATTTATTACAAAGCTTGATATTTATATGTTTGAAAAGGTTTGTGAAATTATAAAGGGGTGGATAGTCAAAGGCATCACTCCTGTCGTAGTATCGGTCAACTTTTCAAGACGACATCTTGAAAATACGAATTTAGTGGAAATGCTGTGTGAAATTGCAGATAGAAATAAGGTTCCACGGCATCTTTTAGAGGTTGAGCTTACAGAAAGCACGATTTTTGACAATGAAGAAATATTGATTACCGTATTAGAAAAGCTCCACCGTGAAGGCTTTACCCTTTCTATGGATGATTTTGGTTCGGGATATTCCTCACTTGGGTTGCTTAAAAACATTCCCGTGGATGTTATCAAAATAGACAGACGATTTTTTGTGGACTCCAAGGACGATAAAAGGGCAAAAACAGTGATAGCCAATGTTATGAAAATGGCAAAGGAGCTGTCTATACATACAGTTGCAGAGGGTGTGGAAACTAAAGACAATATTGAACTACTGCGTTCTCTTGGTTGTGATATTGTGCAAGGTTACTACTATTCGAAGCCCATGTCGGCAGATGATTTTACAAATAAATTAATCCAATTAAAGCACAGCAATACCATAAGAGGGGGCTAATAGGATTGAAAAAAAGTTATAATGAAGCAAAAACCCTATTCACTTAAATCACTATATAGCAAATATTCCAATAATTTTAGGAGGAAACCCAGATGAAGAATTTAAAAATAACAGCAAAGCTTATGGTTGGATTTGGCGCTGTCCTTATTATGCTTGTTATCATCGGAATGTCGTCTTTTTTAAACAATGCCAGTCTTGACAGAACAGTCAAGGATTATAGCACAAGGGTTGTTCCCAATACAGAACGCATTTGGCAGGTGAGAAGAAACTTAGTAGCTGTTCAAAGGGATTTGCTGCTTGCATTATCCTCTACAGACCAAGCTGTAGTAAAAGGTGCTGTTGATTCTTGCATGGAAAACAGGAAGCTGCTTGGCGATACATTTGCTGAATTAAAAAGCATTTCTCGCATAGACCAAAGCCTATTTAAGAAGTTTGACGATCAACTAACAGCCTTAGCACCCATCCGAGAAAAAATTGTTGAACTGGTTCTTGTAAACAGTGATGAAAGCAACGCTGAGGCTTATAATTTATATATAACGGAATACGGCCCCGGTTTTGACGTGGCGGCAAAAACACTGGTCGAAATAACGGATGCACAGCATAAGATTAATGCAACTCGTGATACCGATGCAGCAAAAACATACTATAATGCTAAGGTTTTAAACTTTTTTGTGATTATTACCGCTTTAATAATCACTTTAATAATGATATGGCTTATTACAAAATCAATTGTGAACCCTGTTAAAGAAATCGAAGCAGCTGCCAAGGAAATGGCTGACGGTAAACTCGGAGCAAAAATAAAATACACATCGAAAGACGAGCTTGGCAGTCTTGCAAATAGTATGCGTGAATCCATGCAAACCATATCTGGTTATATTCAGGCCATTGACCGTGCTATGGGATTACTCGTCCAAGGGAACTTCGCTTTTGAATCAAGCGGAAAATTTAAGGGAGATTTTGCTAGTATTCAAGATTCCATTTGGAAATTTATACATGCGATGTCTGATACCCTATTGCAAATCAAAACGGCAGCAGACCAAGTATCAAGCGGCTCTGAACAAGTATCAAGCGGAGCACAGTCACTTGCACAAGGTGCAACAGAACAGGCAAGTGCAGTAGAGCAATTGTCTGCTTCAATAAGCGAAATATCTTCACAAGTAAAACTAAATGCGGAAAACTCATCAAATGCCAATAATAGGGCAGAAAATGCCACAAATGCAATTGTTTCCAGCAACTCGCAAATGCAAAACCTTATGACAGCCATGGATAACATTAATTCAAAATCAGCCGAAATTAGTAAAATTATCAAGACCATTGAGGACATTGCGTTCCAAACAAACATACTTGCGCTTAATGCAGCGGTTGAAGCAGCAAGAGCAGGCTCTGCAGGAAAAGGCTTTGCGGTTGTTGCTGATGAGGTGCGTAACCTTGCAGGTAAATCTGCTGAAGCTGCAAAGAACACCACTTCACTCATCGAAGACTCCGTAACCTCAATAAGCGAGGGTGTAAAGCTTGCTGAGGCAACAGCAAAAGACTTGGTGGGTGCAGTAGACAGCGTTAAGCATACAACAGAAATTATTTCGAATATTACAAAGGCAAGCGGTGAACAAGCAGCATCGATTTCTCAAGTGTCAATCGGTGTTGACCAAATCTCTGCTGTTGTGCAAACAAACTCTGCCACAAGTGAGGAAAGTGCGGCAGCAAGCCAGGAGCTTTCCAGTCAGGCATCATTGCTTAATGAATTGGTTTCCAAGTTTACTTTAGCAAGTAATAATTGAAATCTGAATGACCGCATTATTCCAACGGAATAATCAATCTGGGTGGCATTTCATGATTGCCTCCAAAATTTTTGTCAAAACAATTTTTTTCCATTTAAAATATCGATGCCGAGCTCTTTTGCCATGCTGGTTTGCTTAAATGGGTTTATCTTTTCCACAACCCCGTCACGCTTAAAAAAAGAGCCTGTATTTTTAAACCAAAATGATACGTTTGCTTTGACGCATTGCTCACGAATGTTATATACGAATTCATAATCACATTCACGTGCTTCTCGCCCCGTTTCACCACCTACTGTAACATGCTCCACGCCATGAAGATACGGCGTTAAATCTATGGCTTCTAAAAGCGGGGTGCAGGCAATAAAACGCCGTTTGATGGGATAGGATAAAAATAGAGGAAGTCTGTAATCGGCTAACTTTTGATTCTCAACAGTGCAACCAATATTCACATTATCATATCCTTCGCCCCAATCGGTGGGAAGCGATATGAGAAATCGGTCGATTCGCTTTGTTAAAATCAAAAACTCTATATCTACTCTTTCCTTGATCATCGCCCAAACTTCTTTGCGCCATTCATCTGCTTCAGGAAGAAAAAAGTCGGTTGCAAAACAGGTGGCAAGAATTTTGTTGCCTTTAATGTTGTATTCACCCTTTGCGTTTTTCCTGATAGGCCAATCGAATTTGTCTGTCTTTTCTATGGTGTTTTGGCCGTAGCGTTTCCCATGTGGTCCATAAAAATAACAATATGTGCAACCATCACTTGTTTTGTAACAACCTTTCCAAGGTTCCCAGTTCATAGCGCTCTCCTCTCCCAAAACTTATTCGTAGTTTCTTTCTATGGTAAAATAATTCTCTTTGCAGCTGATCAGGTTGATGAAAGAATAAAACTTTTGAGCTAATTCCCCGGCATTGCCGGAATCGGCTTCAAACTTCTTGACATCTGCCATTGTTTCAAACGTGATAAAGTCCACCCAAGTATCGCCATCCAAAAGTTGCTTCCATGAGATATAGCCTTTTTGTTTTGAGATATACTCATTATTAAGATTTTCTGCCGCAAGCAAAAAATCCGGCACAGAAGCTCCCTCTTGTAGTTTATAAGAACAATAAAAAACTGCATTGGACATCGTAAAATTCCTCCTTCTAAATATTAATAATAACAGCATAGCATAAGGGATGAGACAATAGTATGTCATATTATAAAATGATACCCATCTTGATTGACTTTATTTTATGGTTTTTCGTATTTTATGTTATTGTAATGTTCAAATAGTTTCCTGTCAATAGTTATTGACATAGTTATTGACCTGTAATTTGTTGATTCCAATGGATTGGTTACCTGCCTACCTGGTAGGATATAGTTTAAAACTATATCCTACCATTCATATAGGATATTAGACATCTAATGCTTTATTTGTTACATTAATTATATCAAGGTCAAAGGCTACATTAAATTTTATTAATTGTCAAATTTAAAATAAATCGTTAATATCAAAACTTTAAGTTAAACAGTTCTGACTTTGACCTTGATGCTATATAAATTTACAACTATCGTGACATTTGGCGTTAACATGCCAAGATATTATAGGAGGACTAATCTATGAGAAAAAAACTATTCACTATACTCGCTTTAACATTAAGTTTTACCTTGATTCTGGGGCTAACGGCTTGCTCCGGTAAAGGGCTAACAATCGCCGTTCCCAATGATACTACCAATGAAGCCCGGGCTTTGCTGCTATTGGAACAGCAGGGATATATCACTCTGAAATCCAATGCTGGCATTACTGCGACTATTAAAGATATAGAAGAGAACCCCTTCAACATTAAATTTAAGGAAGTGGAAGCAGCTCAAATACCAAATATATTAAAAGATGTGGATTATGCTGTCATTAATTCCAATTATGCCATCGGTGCCAAAATCAATCCGGTAGAGGATTCCCTGGTAATTGAAGACTCATCTTCTGCATATAGCAATATTCTTGCAGTAAAAAAAGGAAATGAAAACACTGATAAAATAAAGGCTCTTGTTGCCGCTCTTGAAAGCAAAGATGTAGCTCGTTATATTTCTGATACTTATAAAGGGGCTGTGGTGAGTGTTGTTACCAATCCGGGAGATGGATTCGATAGCACGGTAGATTACGATAAGTTAAAAGGATCTACCATCACGGTAGCAGCTTCTCCAACTCCTCACGCAGAAATCCTTTCCGTTGTTAAGGAAATTCTTGCAGAAAAGGGTATCGCCCTTGATGTTAAAGAGTTTACAGATTACATTCAACCAAACAATATCGTTGAAAGCGGTGAGATTGATGCTAATTACTTCCAGCATCAACCATACTTGGATGATTTCAATGCACAAAATAACACAAACATTATTTCCGTTGCGGCTATACACGTAGAACCCATGGGTCTATATGGCGGAAAGCAGAGCAATCTGAATTCACTGAAATAAAGATTCACAGAAAGGGAATTTAGCTGTTGCTTGTATTTGTAACAGCTAAATTTCATGTTTGGAGCTGATTTAATGATCGAAATTAAAAATTTAACAAAAATATTTTCTGCTGCTGATAATAACGTGGAAGCACTGAAAAATATTAATCTAAAAATAAATGATGGGGATATTTACGGCATTATCGGCATGAGCGGTGCAGGAAAAAGCACCCTTGTGAGATGTATCAATATGCTTGAACGCCCTACCTCGGGAGCAGTGCTAATTGACGGTGTGGATATAGGCAAATTACCTGCAGAAAAACTTAGAGAAGTACGCAGAAGCGTGAGCATGATATTTCAAAGCTTCAATTTGCTGGCTCAGCGTTCTTGCCTTAACAACATTTGCTTTCCATTGGAAATTGCAGGTGTAAAGAAATCCGAAGCCCAAAAACGAGCATTGGAACTTCTGGAAGTTGTGGGGTTGCCCGAAAAAGCCAACGCTTATCCATCACAGTTATCAGGAGGCCAACAACAACGAATTGCTATCGCACGGGCTCTTGCAACCAATCCAAAGGTACTTTTATGTGACGAAGCCACAAGTGCTCTTGATCCTAAGACAACCGGGGATATATTAAACCTCATACGCAATATTAATAGGCAATTTGGCATTACCACAATCGTGATTACCCATCAAATGAGTGTTGTTGAAGAAATCTGTAACCGTGTTGCCATTTTGGATAAAGGCTCGGTGGTGGAAGAAGGGGATGTAACGAATATATTCACACACCCACAATCAAGTGTTGCAAAACAACTGGTTTTTCCTGACGATGCCACAATAAAGAGGGTTATTAATTTTATCAATAAAGCAAAAGTCATTGTTGAGGAGTCATAATTATGTTAGAAAAAATATTTTTATCTGAGACTATAAATGAGGCAATACAAATACTGCTTGGTGAAATTCCATTAGCCTTATGGGAAACTGTATATGTTACCATTACATCAACTGTATTTGCCTTTATAATCGGCATGCCCCTAGGAATTCTTTTGGTAGTGGGGGATAAGGAAGGTGTACTTCCTCTGCCAAAGAGCTTTATGGGTCTACTGAATGTTGTCACCAATATTCTAAGGTCTGTGCCGTTTTTGATATTGATGATCATGGTTTTCCCTCTTACACGCCTTATTGTGGGAACAACGGTGGGAACCACTGCATCAGTAGTGCCTTTAGTAATAGCAGCTTTCCCTTTTGTTGCAAGGCTTGTGGAAACCAGCTTGCGTGAGGTAAACCCCAATATTATAGAGGCGGCACAGAGTATGGGGGCTTCGCCCTGGCAGATTGTTGTTAAAGTAATGCTTCCGGAAAGTATTCCGTCCCTTGTTTCAAATGCTACAATAGCCATAACTACCATTCTCGGTTATACGGCCATGAGCGGCATTATCGGAGGAGGGGGACTTGGTAAGATTGCAATTAATTATGGATATTATCGTTATAAATATATTGTGATGATAATTGCAGTTATAATTTTAGTTTTACTTGTACAAGCTTTTCAAACCATTGGTACAAATATGGCAAACAAGCAGGACAAAAGAAAACTGTCATGATTTTTTAGGACAGATATTTTTTCAATTCTTCTATATAGAGACTGCCCCTTTGGCTAAGCAAGGTTTCCTTTCTTACAATATATCCAATTTCCATAATGCTGTTTGGGTTAGCGTCATCCGGTTCAAAGGGGATTGCCACAAAATCCGTGCCGTTAAGTTCCTCGCAAATAACTCCGGAACAAAGGGTGTAGCCGTTTAATCCCACCATCAGATTGAGCATAGTTGCACGGTCATTAGCTTTTATGGTGCGCGGATATTCATTTGTAGAGAGGATTTCTTCGGCGAAATAAAAGGAAGCGTTTTCCCCTTGTTCAAAGGAAAGGCAGGGATATTCCGCAAGCTGTTCAAATTTAATGGACTTTTCTTCTGAAAGAGGGTGCCCCCGCCACACGTATACAAAGGCATTACATTCCTTTAACTTGTGAAATTCTAAATTTGCACCAGAAAGCAATTTTAAGATTACCTTTCTATTGAAATCGCTAAGATACAAAACCCCTATCTCACTTTTTAGGGTGCTTACATCGTTAATTACATCCAAGGTTTTTGTTTCCCGGATGGCAAATTCATATTTGGATGTATCAAATGCCTTAACCATTTCAACAAAAGCTTTTACAGCAAAGGAGTAATGCTGAGTTGAGACTCCGAATCTCTTTTTAAGTCCTTTTCCTTTTCCAAACTTTTCGTTCATCAGTTCGTATTGGCTATACAACTGTTTTGCGTAAAGCAAAAATTCCGCACCGTCAGCAGTTAAGCTAACTCCTTTTCCGCTACGATAAAATATGGTGATTCCAAATTCTTTTTCCAGTTCTTTAATTGAATTTGTTAGAGATGGTTGAGCCACATATAATATTTCAGCAGCTTTATTCAGGGAACCAACCTCTGATATGGTAATTAAATAGTTTAGTTGTTGCAGTGTCATAATGTCTCCTAATGTAATTACTTAGAAAGTGTTTAATTCTTTTAAAGCATTTGAGCATTCTATATAAAATGTTTACTATTATTCAAGAATCTTAAACAATCATCTTATTCAAGAACCTTAAACAATCATCTTATTCAAGAACCTTAAACAATCTTATTATTCGGTAGCCATAATTTATTATTGTAAGCATTAAATATAAAATTAATTATAATCAGTAAAATTATATGATTTCTTTGTAAGTTAGGTAATTTAACGTGCTTATTTATTATGTAGGAATTATTAAAGATAGGGATAGGGTGATAATTTTGCCAAGACCAATCTAAAACAATATAGACGAATACATCGCCACCTGTGAACCGAACATACAGGAAATTTTGCAGGAACTAGGAGCTTTTGTCAATTGTTTAAAAAATAAGAATTATAATGAACTTGGAACTTATATATGGGAATTCAGTATGGCTATTAGTTGAAATAAAACGGAAAAAGCTTGACAGGAGGGTGACTATACAAACATAATCTATGTAGAGGATTGTTACGTATGTACAGGATCGTTACGTATATAGAGGATTGTTAAGAGGGTCAAACAATCCTGTGTTAAAGGAGGTAAAGAAATGGCAAAATTGCGAAAAATGCTGGGCGCTGCAGATAGCCCCTATATTGTGTCGCTGATGGGTCTAATTGAAACCCAAAGCAAAGCAACCATCTGCAAATGGTGTATCGACTATGCAGAGGAACACATCCTACCTATTTATACTAAGTCCTATCCGGATGATATGCGGTTGCAAAATGCAATCCATGCCGCCCGTGAATGGCTCTCCGGCAAGATTAAATTCCCTGTAGCTAAGCAATATATTTTAAATGTCCATGCTGCGGCCCGAGAGCTTGAGGATGATCCAGTAGCACAGGCAGCGGCACGGGCTGTAGGGCAAGCGGTATCAGCCATTCATGCTCCCACTCATTCCCTGGGTTTGGTCTTTTACGGTGCTGCGGCCATCGCCTACGATAGTGTGGGGTTCAATGAAACTGCAGAAACATATGATAAGATTGCTGCTCGAGAATGCTATAAATACGAGGCTGCTTTACGTGCAATTGCAGTAGAAAATGAACCAAATCCCGCCAAAGTAAATTGGAGGTGTTAAAATTTGTTCCCAAGTTCCAAAGTCCAATTAAATCTTTATCTTTACCGTAACCCCTTTGACATTTTAATATCCATAAAGCCACTCTGATATTAAATAACACATTATTAAGCCTATATTTAGTTAATCTCAACAATATCATACTTTCGGTAATACTCTTTTTTTTCCTCATCCTTATATACCGTAGCTCTATGCTTAGAAAGAAGCCTGGTAACAGAATAGAGATCCACCCAAATTTGATTTGGGCTATCCTTTAAAGCTTCATCAAATATAAGCTGCATTCCTACATGAAGATGTGGTGTGTCAATATTATTTACATTTTCCTTAGCGCTATATCCCGTTCGCCCAGAATATCCGATGACATCTCCGGCTTTTACCATCTGCCCCTCCGCTAATTGGTCATTAAATGGGTGATCCTTCCTTAGGTGAGCATAGTAATAATAGCGCTTTCCATCAAAGCTCCTGATACCGATTCGCCAACCTCCATATTGATTCCATCCCATGACTTCCACAATACCGCTTTCGATAGCGATAATAGGTGTGCCTGTGCTTACCATCAAGTCATGACCAAAATGCTTTCGTTTATAACCGTAGGATCTTCCCGCCCCAAAATCATCAAAGTCTGAATACCAATATCCCTCTGCAATAGGGGAGTAAGCCTTCAATCCATATCTTTTTACCCAAGTGGTGTCTTCCCGAGACTCCAAAGGATCGGTACTGTTGCTTGAAGGATTAGAAGATTGAGAATAACCTTGTTGCTTAGAATTTTCCTGTGTAAAATTTTGCTGGGCTAGATTTTGTTCAGTTGCCGCCATTTGCTCCGGCTTATAGGGGATTTGTTGTTGAAATTCTCCTAAAAACCCTCCCAAAACAGCGGTATAGGCTTGCTTATAGTATGAGAAATGTTTCATATCTTTGGTAATTTCTTCTACAGTCATACCTGATTCCAACTTTTCCACATAGGCAGTAATATCTTTTTCTTTAAAATTTTTAAATTTGCCGCCATATTTTGCGCCTAGGTAAGCCAACAGATCAATCCATTGGACGTGAGGAGTTTTCTCAAAGGTTTCAATATCCAATTTCATAGTTTTGTCGAGGACTGTATAGGGCACATCAAAATCCACCCATTTGATAGTACTTTTTTCTTCTTGGGGAACTTCCTCACCTTCCAGGGTAGGCAAATTTATAAAGTCAATATTTAGATGATTTAATAAGATGGCACCTTGATAGAGGCACACGCCTATTAAAAATAAAAATAATATAATAAATTTAAAATCAATGTCTTTTCGTTTGCGTAAACTCCTTACTGATTTATCAGATAAGCGTTTTGTAGGTAAGCTGAATCTAAAACGTTTCAAAGGAAAAACCCTCCCGGAATTAGAGAATTTGAAATTAATCATATTCATAATTATGCGGGAATTCTTAAATTCATACTTTAAAAGTGTTAATTATAAAGTATGCTTATTAATTTAATATCAGTTGTTAAACTTAAAGTGCATGTATACAGAACATTGACTGGAAAGATCCATAGAACAAGATAGGGTTGAATAATTAAATAATTTTCAAAATCCAAATATTAGAATTTTTTCAAATTTAATTGTAATAATAAGGGTAGAGGTGAGGAAAATGAATTCGATTTGGAGTGAAAGCTTAAAAGCTGATAAAGCAAAACACTTAGATGGTGACTTGAAAACCGATGTGTTGATTATCGGGGGAGGAATGGCAGGGGTTTTGATAGCTTATTTTTTGCATCAGAAAGGAATTGACTATTCCTTAATTGAAGGTGGAAGAATTGGAGCTGGTATCACAAAGAACACTACGGCCAAAGTAACTGCCCAACATGGGTTGATTTACGATAATATCATTAAAAAGTATGGTGCTATCAAAGCCCAACTATATTTAAAGGCAAATTTAAAAGCCATTGAAATATACCAAAAACTTTGTAAAGATATAGATTGTGACTTTGAGGAAAAGCCTGCGTTTGTTTATACCCTTTCTCAAAGGGAGAAAATAGAAAAGGAAGTCATGGCTCTGGAACGCTTAAAGTATCCTGCAGAATTTGTTGAAAAGCTTCCTTTGCCTTTAAACACAAAAGGGGCGGTAAAGTTTCCGTCTCAAGCACAATTTAATCCAATCAAATTTATCAATGGCATATCCAAGGGCTTAAATATATATGAGGAGACCTTTGCAACCAGTATTAATAAAAACATGGTCATAACCAACAGGGGAGTGATTAGAGCAAAGAAAGTCATCATTGCTACCCATTATCCCATCATAAATCTTGCGGGATTATATAGTGTTAAAATGTTTCAACACCGTTCTTACGTATTGGCACTGTCAAATGCGCCTAATGTGGAGGGCATGTATGTTGACGAAGCAGAAAAAGGTTTATCCTTTAGAAATTACAAAGACTTATTAATAATTGGTGGCGGTGATCATAGGACAGGCAAAGAAGGGGGGAACTGGCGGGAGTTACGTACCTTTGCAGAAAACCATTATCCTCAGGCCAAGGAACGGTATTTTTGGGCAACACAAGACTGCATGAGTTTAGATGGGATACCATATATAGGAAAGGTTTCAAAATTATATCCCGATGCTTATGTTGCCACAGGCTTTAACAAATGGGGAATGACCTCTTCCATGGTAAGCGCAGAAATTTTATGTGATGCTATTCTCGGCAAAAAAAGTGAATTTACAGAAACCTTTAAGCCTAACCGTTCCATCTTTCACAAGCAGCTTGGAGTAAATGTGACGGAGGCGGCAGGAAATCTGTTATCTTTGGGTGGAAAAAGATGTTCCCATTTGGGGTGTAAGTTAAGGTGGAATTCTGCTGAAAAAACCTGGGACTGTCCTTGCCATGGCTCTCGTTATTCCGAAGATGGAAAAGTGATAGACAACCCCGCCAAGAAGGATATATGAGAAACAAAGTAAATATCAGTTAATGGTAAACCTGTAAAGGCATAGAAGTCAATGCTTTTACACCTTTATAGGTTTGGTGAAATAAAAACAAATTTATTTTAAAACCATAAATTTACAGAAATTTTTTACATTTAATATATGATCTAACAGATGGGTATGCTCTGTGGAAAGGTAAATACAGAACAAGGATCATACTCATTCTTTACATCTATTAGACTACAGGCGTTTCCGCCAAAATAATTGGCCATATAATTAGGAAGCTGCAAAAGTGGGAAATTAATATAAGAGCCTACAGTGAGACGGTAGAGCACAGGGAAGTTCTCCAATACCCATTTCTGGTTATCTGGGGCTACACAACTATTTTCCCAGACAGATTGAATCAGAAGAATATAATGAGCATCCCTAAAATAAAATGCGGTGTCGCAAGGACGAACTTCCCTTACATGACCACCCAACCCATAGATGGAAAGGGATGTCAAAAGGGAGCCTCTGGGTCTCGGCTGATTGACAATGTGCAAAAGATTCTCTAATTCTCTTCTGCTATAATATCTTGTTACAAATCGACCTGTAGACTTGAACTTTTCGGAAGGTGGGTAAACACTTTCTACCCTGTTGATAATTTGCAAGAAAGATCCATATTGAAATGTGTCTTCTAAACTATTTGTAAAATAGAAAGGGCAGAGCAATCGCCTTGTTTTTTCGGGATCTCCATAACAGATTCCTCGTACAAAGATATAAATGCCATCTTCTTTCGTATTATATATTCCACCAGTCATGTTAATGTCAGGACTAACAGCTAAAATCCATTTTTGAAAAATCTCTAAAAATTTGAGTTGTGTTTGCAGACAAGCTCTGGGATAATAAAGCTCAAAGTAAGTGATGTTTCCAGTTTTTGCAGGCAGCCTGAATTTCATGGAAACAACAACACCAAAGTTGCCTCCACCGGCACCTCGCAAAGCCCAAAATAAATCGGGGTTACAACATTCGTTGACTGTTAAAATGTTACCTCGGTAATCCACCATCTCCACTTCAAGCAAGGAGTCACAGCCTAAGCCAAACTTTCTGGCAGAAAGCCCCCAACCACCTCCGAGGCAGAATCCGCTTACACCCACTGTAGGACAAGTTCCACCTGGGAAGGGATATCCCTGACGGGCTACTACTTCATAAAGTGCAGCAAGCTTAACTCCGCCACCGACTGTTACAATATGTTGGCAATTATTTATATTTATAGAATCAATTAAGCTGACATCCACTACCAACACTTTGTTTCCAACGGAATATCCTTCATAATTATGTCCGCCGGAGCGGATTCTTATGGGAATATGGTTTTCGGTTGCATATTTGACGGCATAGCTTACATCACAGGCATTTTCGCAGTAGGCAATGGCACAGGGATATTTTTGGATGGCTCTGTTCCAAATTTGCCTATCTTTGTTATAGTCTATATCACAAGGGGTTATGATTTCCCCTCTAAAATTGCATAGAATCATAATTCTATTTCCTCCTTGGAATTGTGCTCCTATAATATATGTGTATGAGCACTCATATGTCCTTAGAAAAATGATTCATTGCAATGGGCTGCCCCATAGCCTACTTTCTGATTCCAGTCAATTTCCGCGTTTTTTAATTATATCTTGAATGTGGCCAAGCGTAAATTCCCCCCAACTATACTGGGACATGTACTCACCCTTGTATGCATTTATGGCTTTGATATCACCTAGTATCCACTGATAGTAATCACAGTTAATTTTGTCGGGTACCACTGCTAACATTCCTCGTTGTTTGCATATGATATCTCGATAGCCGGCTGCTTGAAAGGTATTTAATAGATCGGCGCATAGGTTTCCGAAATAAGAGCGACGTTTTTCCATAGGGGACTGCTCTTCCCATAAAACTTCCATTAATTCGTCATTTGGGCAAAGGGCACCTCTTCGGTCAATCAAATATGCTAACAGCTCTTTTGTTTTTTTATATTTAAACCTTATGGGGCTACCGTCTAAAAACACTTCGAAGTTACCAAAACATCTGATTTTTAAACCTTGAGTTTCCTCTTGGGACTTTTCAACCATGTGAATAACGTGATCTAACTCCTTGCGGATGTCTTCTATGCTGGCAGGTTTCAACAGGTATCCGGAAGCTCGAAGTTTAAAAGCGTCTATGGCATATTCCGGAAAGCCTGTCACAAATACAATGGCGCAGTCGTGATAAAGCTCCTTGATATGTTTTGCCAAAGCGAGACCTTGCATCTGACGCATTTGCATATCTAAAAATGCAATATGAACTTTATTATTGCTCAACCATTCCAGAGCTGCAACCGGGGAGCGAAATGTGGTCACCTGAATAATTTCCGGAAAAGTTTTTAACTTTCTAGCTAAATTATCAAGAGCAATTTGTTCATCATCTACTATTAATACATTCATAAAACCTTACCCTCACACCTTTTCGGCGGTACCTTTATTATTAGAGTTTAAATCATAGCAATGATAACAATCCTTACCATTCCCTTTTGTTATGTATAGTACACTACCTACAGAATTTTTTCTTTTAAGTTCTCCTATTATATAAATTTAATGTTGTATTATTTGTTTATTATAACATAAAATGTAAAATACTGCGATAAAATTTAATAGGTAAATAAAAAATAGCTTATTGTCAAATAGAAATTTTATTAAAAAAAATTATTTTTAATTATAGGATAGTATCATATTTGTTAGAACCAATATAAGTGAATTATCAACAAGATGCTCGACATCCTTGCTTTTGTTCTTTATAATATAGAGAATATGAGGCACTAGAATTCATATGTGAAGGGAGCGAAAGTTGAACAAGCCTGAAATTTTATCACCGGTCGGCTGTATGTCGGCACTAATGGCAGCCGTTCAGGGCGGTGCAGATGCCGTCTATCTCGGATTAAATGACGAACTAAATGCAAGGAGGACTGCCACTTCCTTTCGTTATGACGAGTTAAAGGAGGCTTGCACCTATTGCCGTGAAAGGGGTGTGCGGGTTTACCTTACCCTGAACACCGTTTGCTATAACATAGAGCTAAAGACCGCTACAAAGATTATCAAAATTGCAGCGGAATCAGGAGTTTCTGCAATTATTGTGCAGGACTTAGGAATCATTTCTCTAATCAAAAAAATATGCCCGGATATGCCCATTCATGCTTCCACACAGATGAGTGTTCACAGTGTTTCCGGTGCAAAATTGCTTCGTCATCTGGGAGTGAGTCGGGTGGTTTTGGCACGAGAACTTTCTCTGGTAGAGATAGAGCAAATCATAAAGAAAGTGGATATAGAAACGGAAGTATTTGTACATGGGGCACTGTGTATGTCCTTATCCGGGGGGTGCTATATGTCCTCCTTTCTAGGGGGAAGAAGTGGAAATCGAGGGTTATGTGCCGCACCTTGCCGTCTGCCCTTTAAGGCTAAAAACGGGACAGGTTATGACCTTTCTCTAAAGGATCTTTCTCTGCTCCAAAGGATTTCCCAGCTTGCAAAAATTGGGGTCACCTCTCTGAAAATAGAGGGGCGCTTAAAATCTGACGACTATGTCCGTCATTCCACCTATGCGGTATATAGAGCCGTCAATGGCGAATCTTTGGGAGAGCAAGAAGAATTGCTGAAAAACATCTTTTCCAGAAGTGGATTTACGGATGGCTATCTGGACGGAAAAACAGGTCGGCACATGTTTGGAACCCGTACCAACAGCGACAAGCAACTCACCCTAGATGCTAAAAAAGCTCAAAAAACTGAGATTAATATAGAGTTCCCATCCAATAAGGAAGCCATCGCTCTGTGGAAGCCAAAGATCGATTATACAGCCATTGCTTTGCCTAAAACCATGAAGCGAAAAGCTCAACCCACAAAACCAGAACTGATCATCAGGTTGCGTAGTGCGAGTCTTTTAAGTCGGTTTATTCAGGACAATTGTCATAAAATCATCATTCCTTTGGAGGAGCTTGAAAATATCCAAACAAAACAAATGTCTGATCGGTTGGTTTTAGACATGCCCAGAGTGCTTTGGGGGGATGTGGAGAAGGCCACTAGGTCCTATCTTGAGGTTGCAAGAAAAAAGGGAATCACCCGTGTTCGTGTAGGAAGCCTGGATACCCTTCAACTTGCAGCGGAGTATGGTTTTGAGATCATGGGTGGATACACTTTAAATTGTACCAATACCCTAGCCGCTATGGAGCTTTCAAAGTTAGGAGCATCAACGATAGAATTATCCTGTGAGATTTCCGGAAAGAGCATAGCAGAGATCTGTAAAAGTGATTTTTCTGAAATCCCTAAACCCAAGCTTGGAGTGGTGGCCTATGGACATGTACCTCTTATGGTATTTCGCAGTTGTCCCTTACAAAACGGAACGGACTGCAAGAGCTGTGGACAACGTGGAGGATTTTTAAAGGATCGGAAGGGCATCAGCTTTTTTGTAGGATGTAGGTTTGGAGTGAGCGAACTATTTAATAGCGTTCCTATCTACATGGGTGATAAACAGTCGGAGTTATCTTCTTGTGATTTTTTAATGCTTTATTTTAACAGGGAAGAGATTGGAGAAATAGAGCAGGTGATTCGTGCTTATCAAAAGGGATCCCCCCCTCCCAAACAATTTTCCAGAGGCCGGTTTATTACTGAGGCAAAATAAGAGATACTGGTCATACACAATATGTAGATATTAGTATCTTAATATATTGAATAGGGAAAAATTGTATTTTTATTTTACAAATAAACATTTGACAAACTATATCGACTGCCGTTATAATTATATCGTAAGCTGATATATCGAATTTTGATATATCGTTAGATAATATAACGGAGGTCGATTAATTTATGTTGAAGACAACAAATGTTGCCTTGACTGAGGGCGTCTACTATATTTTGCTGTCCCTTCATATTCCACTGCATGGTTATGGCATCATGCAAAATGTGGAGTCTATGACAAACGGTAGGGTAAAGTTGGCGGCAGGCACTCTCTACGGAGCAATTAGTACCATGCTTGAGAAGGGTTGGATTCACGCATTGCCAGGAGAAAAGGACAGCCGAAAAAAAGAATATAAAATCACAGAATTGGGTAAGGAGATCGTGAAGAACGAAATGATTCGTCTCGATGAATTACTGGAAAATGGGAAAGCTATGATAGGAGGTCTACGGTAATGAAACATATCATTCGTAAATGGTTTTGGGCATGGGATTTTGATAAAGAGGAAAAGTGGCTTAATGAGATGTCTTCCAAGGGGTTGCATCTGACAGGAGTGAGTTTTTGTAGATATGTGTTTGAAGAGGGTAATCCGGGAGAATATGCTTACCGTCTGGAACTGCTGGATAATATGCCATCACATGTTCAAAGTATCCAATACATTAAGTTTCTCGAAGATACAGGGGTAGAGGAAATAGGAAGTCTGTTGCGTTGGGTTTACTTTCGAAAAAAGGTAGAGTTTGGTTCCTTTGACCTTTACTCCGATATTGATTCTCGGATCAAACACCTCAATAGAATATTATTGCTAATCATTCCATTGTTAATCATGGAATTGTGCATAGGATTAAACAATGTATTGTTATATTCTAATCATGGATTGGGTGGTGCATTGTATGGCGGACTTTTATGTTTAGTGGTGGCAGCTTTAATGGCATATGGATCTCTCAAGATATGGTTCAAGAAAAGTAAATTGAAAAAAGAGCGCTTATTGCATGAATGAAAAAGACAAATTTAATTCAAACCATTAAGCACTCTCGTAAATTTCAAGCGGCAACGATAATAGACTCTAAGCGGCACGACTTGAAACGCTCAAAAGGAATTCGACCCTCTTGTAATGATTGGCGTATAAAAATACTAAATCATTCTATATTCAAGTGGATACTTCCCATTCGGCTACCGGAATAGAAAAATCCAAAACTGTTGGTGTAGTGATCGGTATCCTGGCTCCTATATTGACTGTAAAATTCATTAAACTGTCCAGCCATGGTCCAGATTGGTAGGATAATGGCTTGGCGGTTTTCGTCATAAGTATAGTCTATAGTGAGCTTGTTGCCACGTAAGGACGCCGTCAAATTATGTTCCATAAGATTGGTCAAATTAAAACCATTTCGCACTTCATCAGGTAGTCGATAGTAAATGTACAATGTATCTCCCTGGATAGAATCTAAAACTTCGTAATTGTTGACATACAAGGTAGAACTTTCTACTTGATACTCTTTATTATATTCCAGCTTTTCTACATGCTCGTTGGTGATCAGTTGAATGTGGCTGCCTTTCTCTAATTGGGAAATGTCATATGTGATCTTTTGGTAATCCTCCCAAGGATCCATCTCCTCTATGTTACCGCCGCCATATTCCGTCGCCATAAAGAGTATTGAAGGAATGGTAATTATACTTAATAGAATTATGACTCCTGCCACTACCATACTTATGGAATTATCTTTATTTTTATAATAAACAGTATGCTTGTTTATCCAAATGGAAAGGGTAACTATGATGATCCAAAGCAGGACTCCTTTTATGAAGAATAACGGTAAGCTGCTTTCGCTTGTAATAAAGGTGAATGCTTGGGATATCAAAGAACCTGCCTTAGTTATATTTGTTAAAATTAATACTAAAACAACTATGGGCAGTGCCATTGCATAAAACCTGAATTTTCTCACCATAACCCCACCAAAAGCTATGATTGAGGATATTAAAAATAGATATAGGATATAAACGAAAAATCCGCTGATGATAGTACCTAAATCAAAGTCCGGGACAAGGATTATGTTTTCTTGATTGGCTGTAAACACCTTCATGAATGCAAATTGTAAACAATACATTACTAAAAAAAGAAGTGCTATTGTTATAATCATGCAATAATGCAATATTTGTGAGGACATGAACCGAGTGGTATTGGTCTGAGGGAAAACTCCAAGAAAATTGTTGCTTTGCCCATAAGAAAGCTCCATGATGAAAAGCCACATGATGATTCCAAGGAAAAAGCTAAAGGACAAATCTTGTACGAAGTGGGTAGATCCCGTTAAATTTCCTTGTTGTATTTTTATTATTGTGGGTATCAAATTTCCTATATAAAATACAGCCACAAGAATGATAAAGGTGATAATCGCGGTTTTATTAATATTTAATTTAACCTTGATTAAGTGTAATAAATTTCTTAATTCGTCTTTTCCCATAAACATTCCAGTCCATCCTCCTTGTCTTTTTTTGTTAAGTAAACACATAAGTCCTCCACTCTTACCGTGGAAATTTCCAATCCCTGTTGATGAGCTTCCCGGGTTACCTCCTCTGTCAGGGGTTCGTGAATGACAGAAAAGCTCTGAAGGGGACCGGTTTTGTGTGCGATTATTTTTTTTCCTTCTGAAAAATTCACTAATGCTGTGTTTTCCCCATCGACACGGTAGGCGCTTTGGCGTATTTCATCCATGGAACAGTCCAAGGTCAGGGAGCCGTCGTCCAAAAGCAGCAGGTGGGAAAGAATCCCTTCCAGCTCTGACAGGAGATGACTGGACACCATAACGATTCGAGGGTGCTCGGTAAAATCCCGGAGCAAAATCTGGTAAATGTCTCTGCGTACGGTTACGTCCATCCCCAGAACTGGTTCGTCAAGCATAGTCAAAGGGCAGCGGCAAGCCAAAGCACAGAGAAAATTAAAGGTGCTGGTCATGCCCTGAGAAAGCTTTTTATATTTTTTCTTTGGAGAAAGCTCAAAATAATTCATTAATTTTTGAGCAAAGTCCATATCAAAATTCGGGAACATGGTATTATAATTAAATAAAATTTCCTTCAAAGACATAGTTTTGTCATATTCTATATTGTGATAAGTATAAATTAATTGTGATTGTATGCTGATATTGTCCATTGGCTCTTGACCAAAGACAGAAATTTCACCACTGTTTTTTATCAACCTTCCTGCCAAAAGCTTTAAAAGGGTGGTTTTCCCTGATCCATTTTTACCGATGAGCCCAATAATACCGTGCCCATTTATATTAAAAGATAAATTGTTTAGCACCTGATGTTTTCCAAAGGATTTATTTAGGTTTTTAACGTCTATCATCCAATCATTCATGTCTTTTTCTCCCTTCCAAATTTTTATAAACGCCTTTGATGATTTCTAAAACTTCTTCCTCTGAAAGCTTTATTTTTTCTGCCTCATGAATTAGGTTGTTTATGAGGTTGAGAAAGTATTCTTCCTTTTTCTCTTTTAGGAGTGCCGTTGCCGCACCGTGAGCCACCACCATGGAAAGTCCTCGCTGTTTCTCCAATATGCCCTTTTGCACCAAAACATTGATTCCCTTTGCCGCCGTGGCTGGATTTACATTCAGCTCCCTGGATATGGTCAGCTGAGAGTAGGCAGGTTGGCCCTCTTGGAGCCGCCCAAAGAGTATGTCGTCTTCTATTGCTTCTGCAATTTGAAGGTATACAGGTTTCAAATCTTCAAAGTTAATTTTCATTTCTCACCATTGATTTACATATTTAAAATAATTTTAATGGTCTATAACTAGAATGAAAGACGGGGAAACACTTTGTTAAGTGATTCGGAAGCTCATACTAATTACTACGTTACTTATGTAATGTAGTATAAACGAATAAAAATATATTGTCAATAAAATTTTTTTTAGCAACTTAAAAAGAAAATTAGGTGTTGATCCGTTGCCATTGTAGAGTTTTGCTGCAATCTATTTATTAGCGGTTACTATAAAGAAACATAACCGATCTTTTCGATCAACTCCTGACCCTGAGGGCCTTGCATCCAGTTCAGAAAGGGAACTATGGTTTCCAGTGGATTCTCTTCCAGAGTTATGGCATAGAGGGATACCGTATATGGGTAGGTGGAATTTCTGATATTTTCAGTATTTGGTGCAATATCATTAATGGAAAGAAGTTTTATTTCATCAGCATTTTCTGCCATTCCCATTGTAAAAAACCGAAAGGAATATCCCAAAGCCCCGGGATAGTTACGGTAGTTTGCCACATTTTCAGATACCCCACCCATACCCGAAACATATTCTTCCTTTAATGGAGCCATTAAGGTTGTGTCACCCATAATCTTCTGCATAATGGTTTGGCTGCCGGAATTTTCAGGCCGTTGGAATGCTGTTATCTTTTCCTGTTTGCCATTAATCCCTGACCAATTCTTCACTTTACCCGAGTAAATATCCTTAATGGTTTCCGTAGATAAATTATCAATAGGATTTTCTTTGTTGACAAAGAAAACAAAAGCTTCTTTTCCTATGGGCGTTAAGACCAATTTCTTTCCGGCTTTCTCAGCCATCTCTCTTTGTGCTTTCGAGGGTTCGGCTCCAAAGAAAATATCTACTTCACCCTTGATCAACCTTTCGTAGGCATAAATGGTGTTGGTAAACTCCACCTTATTGCCTCCATATTTTTCATATTTTATTTGATCTTGATTATCCACTTTGATGTCATAGCAAGCATTGGCAAAAGCGCTGTACACGGGATATGCAGCCTCTGCACCGTCTAGCACCGGCATTTTGTTTGGATCGGATATGGAAAAAGTCACGGTATTGCTTAACTTGGCCAACTTATTGTCTGGATTTGTCCTATCATAGTTCCATAGATCAACGCTTGCATAACCGCCTCCATATTGAAATCCATAATCCTTAGGCAACATGGTTTTTCCCCGCTCCAGGGTTACGCCAATTCCTATTACAGTGGAAATGACCAACACCGCAGCAAATCCAAAAGCGTAATTCTTAACTAAGAGGGGTTTTTTCTCGCTTTTTCGTTCAAATAATATGAAAAATATAAAAAAAGATAAATCATAGATGAGTGGTAAATAGAAAATAAAAGACATTTTACCCATAAATGAACTTGCTATTAGCACTGGGAAAAATGCTCCCTCTAAAACCCACATGACACCAAAGATGCTGTGTCCATAGAAACCATTTGATATCACCATGCAAACTGCCCAGGTGACCATTGTAAGGATAAGTGGTAGGCTGGCAGGTAAATAACGAGTGACAAAGTCATCCGGATAATCTTTGCTTGCGACAACTTTCACTGCAAACAAAGCAGCTAAAATGTAAAAAAGACCAAATACTGGAAAAAGAAAAGACCTTGGTATGCCGCTTGCAAATATGGCTATGATGGATGCTGCAAAGGGAATGAGCCCAAAGCCTAAAAATAAGATTCTGATATAATATTCGAGTTTGTTTTTCAAAAGAATTTCCTCCATTTAAACATTTAAATTAGCAATCAGATTTATAGAAGTACTGCCGAAAATTATTGTATTCTTGCACATATATCACAGAGTCAAATTGAGTGTGGACCACTTTTTGAAATCCTAAGCGCTTGGAAAATTTTTCACCTTCTTTAGTGACGTTATCAGTGATTACATGGGAAATGTGAAGAGGTATTCCTTTGGGTTGACATGTGTCATCAGGAATTCTTAATTCCTTCATTTCAGCATTTTTCACATATCCATCATAAAACTCAATTTGATGTTTAAACAACATGGATAGTGCGGCTGTCTTGCGATATTCTTTTTCTATTACGATGCAACTGAGGAAAAGATGTACGGACCCCTCTGTTATTTCAGTAATATCGCAGATGTCCGTATATGAAAGACTGGAGTCGTTAAAATTTCCAGACTTAATTTCTTGGAACAAGGACTCAGTTATTGGGAGCAGATCCAAAAAACCGATAATTCTTCCCTGATCTTCCAGAGCGCAGCTACTCCATGGATATTTGAGATGCCATCGGTAGGCTTCTTCGTAAGGGGTGATATGATCCTCCGTATAATATTTCTTTTCTAATTCGTACATCTGAATGAAGTCATCTATTGTATAGTCAGTTTTAAATGTTAGTTCCATTTGGAAGCCCCCCTTTGGTCAAATTTTAACTTTTCATGTCTTAATCATAATAATATTAAAAACTATTTTAACTATTGCGAGAGTAATATTTAGCAATTTTTTTTTATTCGCCAATACCTAAATAAACGGAAAGATTCTGCACGTACAATTGATCTGTAATATAAGAATTGATTGTTACATCATTATATTTTTCAATGGTATCCTTGACTATCAATAGACCTTTTCCTCGATTTTCACCCTTTGTTGATCTGCCCAATTGAATACCCCTAGAAGCTGTTTCTGGGCTGATTGTATTTTTTACAGTATAAGAAGCCATCTCATGATTTTGAGATATTTTTAACCAGATTTCCCCATTGGAGAGTTGGGTACATTCCTCAATGGCATTATCCGTCCAAATTCCTAAAATCCTGATGAAATCTGTAAAGTCCATTGGAATTCTAAAATTCTCAGGCTGTAAATTGATCTCCATATGCACTTCTATGTTTCTTTCAATGGCTTGCAATAATTTATAGTACAAAAAAGCTTTTAATTGCTCATTGGGAATCATACCTAATTTTCCAAGAAGATCATTTTTTGTAATTTCACTGGATGCAAAAGGATATATTTTATCATGGTAAAAGGATTTCATTTCCTCGTTACCGCTTTCTTCCACATAGCGGCCCATGGTAAAAAAGATATTTTTAATATCGTGTTTAATTTCTCGGATGGTATCCATGTTCTTTATCAAATGAGAGGAATACAGAGAAAGAGTTTTATTTTCCAATTCTTTAGATTCAAGATTCTCTCGTAAAAAAGTGACTCTAAAGATTAAGGTGAGATAAATCAATTGTATGTTTAAGGCTAAGATGCAGAAAATGGTTAACAAGTTAGAAATCTGATAGTCATATTCACTGTTTAAAACAATTCCCAAGTGGAGGAATAAAACGCATAGCAGGATACCGAAAGTGATGTATATAAAATATTTTTCTAGACTAGGATACCTCTTGCCCATTTGATTGATTTCGTAAAAATAAGTGTGAAAAATTCTCTTTAAAACGTAGATGAAACCCATGCTTATGATAGCGGCAACGCCTGCTGCTACAGCCCATATGGCCAATTTAGCAAAGGGGGATTCAAAATAATAACCGAATTTTCGAATAACATATTCAAATAGAAATTCGTAGAAATAACTTTCAAAGAGCAACAGGATAAACGTTAGCCAAGCGTTAAAAATATTTCCTTTGAGTACCTTGAATCTCACTCTATAAATGCTCAGAATTGCAATAAAGATAATCAGGATAAACAGGGATTGACCCAAATAAATATCCAAGGTTATCATCAGAGCACTTTTAAATAAAAAAATTGAGAACAATATAGAATAATCCAATAAATTTAATTGGACAAACCTTAAAATATAAATAGAAAATACTAAAATTAAAGCAAATAATAAATTCGATAAAAACACACTGCCTGCATTTCTGGTATAAAAAGCGTAAAAAAGTGATAGACCAAAGATTAAAGAAGCGAAACAATTTATCGGTAGCCTTCCCATTGAATATTTGGTACAAAAATAATTTACGGTATATAATCCGCAGATATAAAGCAGAAGAACCAATTGAGTCAATAAGGTGGGTAGATATAGATTCATAAAGTTACTCCTGTCTCAGACATTGTTTGATAATCTCATTTTTCAGTCGAACCGAGTAATTGATTTCTTGTCCATTGGCAAATTTCACAAGCCCGTTTGTAACAGCTACAACGTATTTTTTATTGATGATTACGGAACGGTGGCTCTTCATAAACCCGTTACCAAGGGTTTCGAGTACGTTTTCTATGGTATCTCTCACTGAGATGCTGGAACCATCGACGGTATGGTAGGAGACAAAATGAGATATGGACTTGTCCGATTCTACATAAAGAATTTGGGAAAGAGGAACTGTGATAGATTCATCAATTCCTACTGGCAATTTCACCTTCTTTTCCTCTTGCACTTCGGAAGTATTCATTTCCAAAGATAACCCTGAAGCAAGAGTCATGTATTTCCGGTATCCCACTAACATCTTGTTGACATCTATATTTTTCTCTATGAATCCAAAAGCCTCGACCCCGCTTTTTAAAATGGTCATTCCCATATCTGCATGACTGGTTACAAAGACGATTTTTGACAAGGGTTGTTGTTCTTTGATCTGTTTTGCAATATCAATCCCATTAAGATTTCCTTTTCCAAAATCTAAATCTAAAAAGAAAAGATAGATATCATCATTCTTTTTTAAATAATGAAAAACCTCGTTAAAATCAGAACTGATACAAGAAATTTCAGCTTCTAATTTATATAAATTTATACATTTTGTCACTAAATTACTCGATAGATCTAACATAAATTTATCATCGTCACAAATGATTACTTTTAACATCCCAATGCCTCCCTACAATGCTTCCTATGAATGATTATAAATGAAATAAATCTAAAAATATAGTCTAAAATGTCCTGAACGTAAAGTTTATGGCATCAACGTAGAATTCCTTATGACATTCAAGAATTTTAGACAGATGTTAAGCTAAAATCAACTTAAAGTTCTTTTTATTCGGTATAGTAATCACATGAAAGCCATTGGGCATAAAAATACTGAATCTAAGTTAGAGAAACAAAAGTGAAAAACGAAAGACAAGTTTGAAAGGGTGTGTATAAAAATGTTTTTATTTATGATTTTAATCGATTCCCTGTCGGGGTTTATGGTATTGCTGCCTATGGTACTGCTGTATCAATATTGGAACATAAAAAGTTATAGCTTAAGTTGCGTTCAATTTTCCATAACTCGCAAAATCACCACATATCTATTTTGTTATTTACTCATTGGGATTCTTACGTTGACGGGGATACCCTCTATCACCTCCATAAGGATGGATGCCAATATCAATATCAATATGGCACCTTTTCAGGATGTCATTTATAACTACCTTCAATATGCGGAGAACCTGATTCTCTTTGTTCCCTTTGGGCTCTTATTGCCGCTACTCTGGGAGAAATATAGTAAATTTCTAGTCACAACGCTTTTGGGGTTCTGCCTCTCAGTAACCATAGAGGTTATGCAGTTGCTTTGCTATAGGGCTACGGATATCGATGATTTGCTCATGAACACCCTGGGAACGATTGTGGGATACTTCCTGTTTTGGGCGGTGAAAAAGATGTTTCCCAAGCTGTTAGAGGCTTGTCGAATAGGAGAAACCCATGGACTTAAGTATGAACTATGCATTTATTTAACCCTCGCATGGGGTGCCATGTTTTTTATTCAGCCACTTATTGTGGGGAAGTTTTGGTCATTGGTACTTTAACAAAAGTACTTTGATAATAAAAAATCAGTTAATTTTAGAGGAATTATAAAGGAGAGAAAAATGAAAAGAAAAAATATGTTAATGGTAGGGGTGGTCCTAATCATGGTGTTAAGCACAATTTTTACGGTATATGCGCAAAGCAATGCAAATAGTAATCATAAGCAAACGGCTATTAACGGTAATATCACGGTGGTTAACGAAATCGAACAGATGAAATCAATATCTGTAAAGAATGTAACTTCGTCGTTTTCCTATGACCAACTAAAAAAAATAGGGTTGCCCGATTTTATTTTACCTTATCCAAATACAGACTTTCAAGTTTTTAAAGCAGAAAACCTAACGGCGTCTCAAACCGGAACCATCCTTTCCCTCGACGGTAGTAAAGGGTTTCAATTAATAGCAGGAGACATCGTAAGAGTGTATTATGTTTCAACGGGAAATTCCCCCAATGAAGAGGGAGTATTTGAAATTGGATATGTAAAAAACAATAGACAGACCTCTTTGACAGTAGGGAATTTGGCAGGGCCATGCACTGCGTGGAGCATTGAAAAAACACAAGATGCGGGGTCTTATGAAATTTACTTTAAGACAGAGGATAAAATAAAAAGCAATTTTGATGTAATTATCACCATTCAAAATGTTCCTCAAATAGTAGAAAATTAAAAGTTGATAGTCCTATGGTGATAGAGTTCCTAATGCCAGTTTAATTTCCCGTAACCATTTACTTCATAAGCGGTATGCAAACACCTACACGAAATACCGCTTTTCCCGGAAAAATATCCAGGGTACCGCCGTGACGCTGGGCAATTTCTTCCACAGAACGAAGCCCAATGCCAATCCTTCCATCTTGAGATTTACGTGACATTAGGCGCTCTCCCTTCATTTGTACCATTCCGTCATAGCTGTTTTCCACCAGAAAAAATAAAGCTCCACCCTTAGTCAAGCTGCTTATAGCAATGCTAAGGCTGCCTTGTGCCTGCCTAATGCAGGCATCTAACGCATTTTCCAATAGGTTGCCCAACAGGGTGCAGATCTCTACATTGGTAAGGGGCAAATTGTCCGGAAGTGTAAGCCGTATGGTCATATCAATGCCATGTTTTTTTGATGCATTGTAATAATAGCTTAAGAGTGCATCGGCCGCAGTGTTTGTGCAAAAGGATTTATGTTGTTGATCATCTTCACTGCTTATGATCTGCTTCACCTGTTTTAAGTATTGTCTGATGGGACTGTTACCACTATCAAGGGCTAAGCCATCAATGGTACGAAGATGTTGGCGAAAATCGTGGACAAGACGGCGATTTTCCTCGGTTTTTTCGGCTAAGCGATGAGAATATTCTAATTGCATGGCAAGCTGGCGAGAAATTTGCCGATGCTCCTCTGCAAAAGCAAGACTCCGGGAGTAAGTGTTAGCAACATTGCGCCATAGGGTATAGCCCACAGCTCCAACCAGTACAGCACTCCCAATTTCGGGAAACCAACCGCCGTAAATAGGTTCATAGTAAGGTAAGATTCTATCCCAAGCAAACGCCGCTGCATAACCTATGGTGGCGCAGAATAGCGACCATCCTTGTTCCTGCCTGGTTTTTAGAGCAAAGGTGGCGGTAAGAAGTAGATAGATAACCGTTGCCATTTTAAAAATAGAAATTAAGATAGAAAAAGTCTTCATAATCTCCACCGTGAGTATGGGAGAGAAGAACCCGTAAAGCAGTGCAGCAATGCAGATAAAAGCTGCCACCGAGGCACTCCATTTTTTTGTCGTAATACTTACATCGCATAAATGATTATGCAAAATAATTACCAGAAGGGATACGCCGTAGGTACAAAAAAGTTCTAGCGCATACCAGGGAAAGACAGGCAATACCAAAGCCGCATGAAGAAGGGGATAGGAGATCAGCCCACAAACAGCAAGGCAGAGTAAAGCAAAAATCAAGGCATTTTGTTCTTTCATACGAAATCCCAGATATAGCGCACAAAGCCCGGCCAGTAACGTAAGTACAAGAGCGGCCACGTGTAACCAAAGCCGTAAATCTCTAGCAGATTGGATAGCCTCCGGTGTCCCAAAGGCAGGGGGGTAAACCATGCCGCTATAAAAATGTGAATGATCGGTAACTGCTAGTAAAATTGTGGTTCTTCCGGCAGCCTCAAAAGTTACCACACGGTTGCCCGTCCTTGGGGTATACTCCGCAGGGTTTGGGTCACCTATGGTGAGCAGAAGCTTGCCGCCGACAAATAGGCGATATGCAGAGAAAATCTCCGGAAGTTCCAGCGCATATGTCTGTGCCTCCCGTGGCAACTGTAAGTTCATCACATAGCTTGCGCTACCGTGAGGATTGTCATTACCAAAATTAAATCGGGTGTGCTGACCTATCATGGTGTACGTCATGTATCCGGGGGGAGTATTACCGGTAAGATCCGCAGGACAAAGCAATACCCCTGGATAAAATGCCCAACCATGGGTCAAATAACCAATAGGGTTTTGTTGCAGATCCTCTGTAGAAAGTACAAGCAGACCGTTGATTCCCTGAGTGGCAGGATGAGTATACTTATTGTCGAAACGGTATAAGCAAAGAAACAAAGCTGAAAACACCATAAGTGTAATCAGAGGTATGAAAATTCTTTTCAGAGGAAAAGCCTTCATATTTTAAATGCTCCTTTTTCGCAGAAAATTGACACTTATTACTGCCACAGGGAAAAATATCCCTAAGAGGGCGAGGGCGACACCTATGCTTCCCACACCTTTGGATTCTTTTGGTCTGTCAGTAATAGGTGTGGCTGCAGATGTTGCTGTCTCATGCTGTTCGCTAATGGTATAGAACCCAGTGTGATCAACGGTAAATGTGACCACGGCAAGAGCTGCATCATAGCTACCCATAACGTCCATTCCTTGTTGGTCAGTCAATACGAGTTGGGAAGTATCATTTTGTATGGAGTATGGAACCATAACCAGGGTGCCGGGCAAAGATGTAACTGCAGTGCCATTTCGTTCCATACCAAAAGACAATTCACCATTACTCTGCCGCTCAATGGTGATGACAAAGCGGTCAGTGTCCTGAATATTAAGATCAAGCAGTACCTCTGCCGGTATGGAAAGGGTAATTCCTTGTTTGGAAAATTGCACAGCATCTGTGCCCTCTAACATCAAAAGAAGGCGGGTTCCGGAAATAATGTCTTGTGTTTCCCCCAAAAATTCATCCGGTAATTTTTTTAAAAGGGTTTGGGCATTGCTGCTGATATCTACACTTAAATTTGTACTTGCATTGACGCTCTGGGGGGATGGAGTCAACTCTTTGGGGGCATTTGAGTAGAAATCTCTGCCATCCAGAGGGTTCTGATCTGTAGCAGCATCAGGTGTGCTTTGGTTAAGCTGAGATGTGTCTTGATTGCCGTTGAAGGATGGGTTTTTGTCTGTATTTAATGGATTTTTATTCTGGTCAGCTGAAGGCAGTTTTATTCCTTGGTTGTGGCTTGAGGAAGTATTTCTGTCATTTTTATTGTTTGTGGGCAGCTTGTCACCGGAGTTATCATTTATTGGTGGTTTCTGGATGATTTCAGGTGGTTCTGAGCCATCGCTGTCACCACCGTCACGGTCACCTCCCGAATCGATATGACCGGCATCATAGTATACGATTTCATCACTGTAATCATTTAAATATAAGATATTGGAGGTTCTTTCATTTGCGGTAAGTCTGAAATAGTAACTGCAGTAGTTTAAGGCTAAAAAGCTGCGAGGTAGCGCAAAGTAGTCTGAGCCATGCAGCACCTGATCCTGACTAAGAGGCTGCCAGTTACCCTGTTCTAGTTCCTTGTGGGTTAAATGCTTTTCGCCTCCGAACAAATATTCCACAACAGGAGCGGCTTTATGGTCGGAAATGGGCTCTGATGTTTTTATGATAATTTGGTCGTCAGAGAGGTGGCTATACATAATACATAAAAGAGAGGGATCATAGATATATGTAGGAATTCTGAGCAACCCTAGATTATTTGGCAAAAAAAATGTGTTTGCGTCTTCAGGCTTAAGGTCATAGTATAGCAGTATTTCATACAAGTCAGGCTCATGGTGTATGTCTACACCATACGTAGAATCAAGCACTAATTCCACCCAGTCTTGGGAATCGGCGGTAGTGGCTCTGATGGTAGAATAATATCTTTGTATTTTATCAATTAGCTGACCATATGCTTCTTCATCGCCAAGAGGAATCATAAAGCATTGAGCCAGGAGAGAGTTTAATTCAAGTCGGGTAAGTTCTATTTTGGGTTCCTGAACATCATCGTAAAATTCACAAATACAAGACACCTGAGGCGATACCCAAGAAGCAAAAACCCAATCCTCGGGAATCACCACGTCAGCATAAAAGGTGTATGTACCTGAAGTTGTTGGGGTATCGTCAAAATTCCAACGCAAAGGCACCTCTATATATTTAGATAAGTCGTCTCGAGTTATGTTGATTAATACCAAATCAAAATTATTGGCGAGTTGGGACAGGGTTTCTGGGATCTCACTGACCTGTGCATCTCGGGTTATGGTGTAAAAAAATATACTGGTAACTGTCCAAGGAGACACATCTTCTGATACATCTTCCGCTAATACAGACAGTGTAGAAGAAAAGCTAAAAACCAAAATAAGAAAAAAAATAACTAATCGTCCTTTCATCTTATCTCCTCCATTTCTTCATAAACAAATTTTCGAAAGACTTGCCCGATGGTTTTCTTGCGCCGTATGTTGATAGGCACACGCTCCCCATTCTGTAACACAAACATATCGTCATCTTGCCTTAGAACCTGGCGCATATTCACCATAACACCGCGTAGGCATATGATAAATTGTTTGTTGCCGCAAAGAGGTGCGGTCACCTCCGAAAAGGTGCCGTTCACTCGAAACACTTGTGTGGTCATGTGGATACGGGTTACCCGCTCTATGTAATCTATGTATAAAATGTTCGCAGTATCAATGGTTATTTCTATCCCTTCGGAAACAACGGTTAGCATGGGAGTGCTTCTCTGCTGATTAAACCGGCATAATTCCATTGCTTGAAAAAATTCAGTATCATCAATAGGTTTTACCAGATAATACACCGCCCGCACCCCATAACCTTGGATAGCAAAGTCACGACAGATGGTAAGAAAGATAATTTTACATTCACTGTCTTCTGCAAATATCTTTTTCGCAACTTCCATGCCATTGATGCCATTCATGTAAATATCTATAAATACAAGGGCGAAACCGCCAGAAGTAAATGCATCTAAAAAAGCCTCGCCGCTCTCAAATTCAGTGATATCACAGTGAAGATTATGGATTGTCATATATTCCGAAATTTTTTCGGCAAGTAACCTGCGGTCTGCCTGTACATCATCAACGATAGCAATATTCATTCTGTCCTCCCAAACGTATAACTTTTTTTATTTTAACAAAAAAATACAAAGTTGTCTATTTATTGACATTAAAAAATTTAATTAAATTAAATTGATGATATGATATATTCATTTAAATCAAAAATGGTAAAAAAATACAAAAAAATGCCATTCAGACAAAAAATCTGCGCTTTAAACAAATGCTATTGATTTTTTTTTTAATAAAAGCTATTATATTTCCATTTATTGGTATGAATGAAAGGCAAATATGAAAAAAATATTGTTGAGCATTTTGCTTACATTGGCAATGGTTCTGTCGCTTACTCATGAGTGCTTTTGCGGATGAAACCTACGGCAAAAGCAGCAAGTCACCATAGCAACCATATTGCTACCGTAAAAATAAAACACTATTCAGGGAAAGGGAGGAAGCGGAGAACAGAACATGGTGTCATTCGGAAAAAGTAGAAACACAAAGAGTTAGAGCAATTACAAGCAAACTATAGGAGGAACAGCATGAGTAAAAGACTAAAACCAAGGGCAAGGGATGCACCCAACATCATAAAAACTACAATGGGCATCCATAAAAGAGGAGAAACAAATTTACAATCAGGCATCCTTAAGACAAGGGATGCACCCAAATCATAACAAGCTGCAATAAACAACATAGACAATTTTAAAATGAATGGAGGAACAAATTTAATGAAAAAACGAATTTTGAGCATTTTACTCACACTGGTAATGGTGCTTTCACTGTTGCCCATAAGTGCTTTTGCAGATGAAAACGAACCCCAAGAGCCGCAACCCTTGGCAGTAGCAGCAACCATGGACGATGTCACCATCACCGGTACAGTGGGTGAAGAACTTGAAACGCAAACAGCCACCATCACCCTTCACGGTGACACATTCGCATCGGACATTGACGGTGATGTAGACTGGGTGACAAACCTTGTCCCCGGCTTGACTGTTACTGCTTCCGGGGCGGCAGGGGAAAACACCGCTGTGTTGACATTCACAGGTACCCCTGATAAGGATTACTTCACTGATTACGAGTACCCATATTTTGTTGAGGCCATTTCCGTAACCATTCCCGGTGATGTCCTTGAACTGGGTGCAGATGTGGAAGTGACCCGGAATGAAGCCGCTTACTATTTGATTGAAGTTGGGGAGGTAGATGAACCGACACCCACAACCTATGTAGCAGCAACATCCATTGATGTTACCGCTGCCACAGGAGACACAAGCGGCACCAACTGGAGGTGGGTTCAGTCAAGCAAGACGCTCTATCTGGAAGGCGTAAATATTGATGCAACCGAAGGTGGTGGCACAGGCCCCGCAATCAAAGTGCCGGACGGTACGGTGATTGACTCAATCGGCTTAAACACATTAAAGTCTGCCTCTGGTGAGAGCACGATATACGGGCTTGGTAACCTTGCCATCAAAGGCTCCGGTGTGCTGGATATTAGCGACAGCGGCTCAGGTGGTTCTTCCATTTACACCGATGGCAACCTTGTAATAACCGGGGGCTATATTAAGGCGGCTTGCGGATCTGACGGCTTTTTTAACATATTAGCCTCTGGAGATCTGGTTGTTTCGGGCGGATATGTGGATACCACCGAAAACGCTTCGCCTTGGGGCATTGCTTGTTGGGGGAACATCACCATTAGCGGTGGATACGTTAAGGCTGTTGGCGCCAGTTCAACCGGACACAGCACCGGTATTACAGTGTCTGGCACGTTGAATGTGAGCGGTGGATATTTGGAAGCTACAGGCTCCACCGCCACAGGGGCGAGTAACAGCGATAGTACGGGCATCGGCAGCATCACGTTTATAAACAACGGCGGCGTGGTTAAAGCAACATCCGGAACATCATCAAGCGGCAACAGCTACGGCATTCAGGCATCCACATCCGCAACCTTTAACGGCGGCGTAACAATTGCTAAGAGCGGCACAGCAAATAACGGCACAAGCTCGGCATTTTCAATAAACGGCGTAACCACTGTTCCTGTGGTTGCAACACCGATGTCAACAAAAGACCACACGGGCGCAGCCAATGCAACCGCCACAGACGTGGTTGTTGCCAAGTCCTTCAACACCCAGCCCGTCCTTGATGCAAACAAAAACGCCACCCTTGACGGCGCGTATTTCTACAGCACTGGTACAACCGTTCCCACCCTTGACATTACTCCTGTAACAGGCACGCTAACAGTAACAGGTGGTAATTATGTTGAAAATGCAGGTAGCAGAAGCAACGAGGCTGTATCTAACGATATCACTAATACTACCATGTCCTTTGCCGGCAGCGGCACATTGGTCGGTATTACGGCTTTCGCCAACCAGTATGGTAATGCCATCAGTATTAATGCAGGCGACTCGTTTATCTTTAACGGCAACCTCATAGGCATAGCCGGCGGAAATAGAGGTGGCGGTATTTATATAAATGATATGGAATTTAACATTGCCGGCACCAGCACATCATCAGCTAATATCATTGGCATAGCCACTAATTCGGGCAGCGATAACGGTTTGGGTCCTGTGGGCATATCGCTTAACCCATCAGGCAATCCATCTATTTCTGCAAATGTAAATATGATTGGTGTTGCGTCCAATTCATCTCTGGGTACTGGTTTTGCTGCTACTAGGTACGAGGTGGGCGACAAAGCCTTTACCGTTGCCGGTGCCAACATTACGGGCATTGGTGGGAAGTATGGCTTTCTTACTACCAAATTAGTTGCAAACAGTGGCAGTATAACCGCGGTAAACAATGGCGACACATCTAGTAGCAAGTTTTCTACCGCATTGCAAGATTGGCAAGATACCATGACCATAAACGGCGCAAGGGTTTGGGCGTATAACCAAAATACAACCGCACCTAATGCCGTTATAGCCAAAACCCTTGCAATAACCGACCCTAGTCCAACCAACCTGATGAAGATTGAGGGCATAGCAAAAACCGCCGCCTATGGCGATGCACTTGCCACGGCGTATAAGTCCACTGTTAGCGGCAGTTCGGGTTACGACTTCGTCTCATCAACCGAGAACGATACCACGGCAACAGACCCTTGCCCTATAGCCTACATTCACCCGGAAATACCCGTATATTCAGTAAGTTATATGGCAAACGGCGGCACGGGTACAATGGCAAGCAAAGCTGTCACCGCCGGTCAATCATTAACCATAGCGGCTAACACTTTCACTGCACCGGAAGGCAAGGTGTTTGATAAATGGAGTACCGGTACAGACGGTACAGGCACCAATTATACAGGCGGCACAAGTATAACCCCCACGGAGGACTTGGCTCTCTTTGCCCAGTGGAAAGATAACTCATCCCCAACTCCATCCGGTGGCGGCGGTGGAAATGGTCAAAACATTCCTCAACGGATCACATCCGCTACGGCAGGCAGCAAGGTCAACATTCCCATGAATAGCGGCAGCAAAGTACACCCGGACGAATTGGAAGCGGCAAAAGGCAAAGATGTGAACGTGGTATATAACTTTGGTAAATACATCTGGACTATCAACGGTCAATCCGTCAAGGGCGTTATCGCCAAAGATGGTTATAACCTAACCGTAACAGAGCTCAAAAATGAAAACCTTAGCTCCCTTGCAGGAAATAGTGAGGCACTTCAGTTTGAAATCACCTATAGCGGTTCATTACCCTTTACAGGTAAGTTAACTTACCCCATTGACAGTCAGTACGAGGGAAAAACCCTGTATCTCTATTACTATAACGAACTGACCAAAAGATTGGAGTACAAGGCATCCGGTGTGGTCACAAACGGTAAGTTCAGCTTTGACTTCACCCACGCTTCCAAATATGTGCTGACCACAGAACTTTTGGATAATACGGAACCCGTGGTGACAAATGTCTTTACGGACGTAAGTGAAAGAGATTGGTTCTATGACGCTGTTATGGCAGTAACGGAGGAAGGGTTATTCTCAGGAATAGAAGCTGACAGATTCGGTCCTCAAGCGCCCATGACCAGAGCCATGTTTGCAACGGTGCTTGCAAGACTGGAAGGTGCTGATTTAACAGGCGATATGATATCATCTTTCACCGATGTGAACATCGACAGTTGGTACGGTAAACCCGTAACATGGGCAGCACAAAACGGCATCCTCACAGGCTACGGAAACGGAACCTTCGGTCCAAATAACTCCATCACCCGAGAAGAAATGGCTACCATGATGTATCGCTACTTGAAGTTTAAGGGTGAAGGTTTCACCGGCACATGGACCTTTAAGCTTCCCTATGGGGATACGGATAAAATAGCAAGCTGGGCATCTGAAGGGGTTTCCTACATGACCATGAAGGAAATCATGAAAGGGAATTACAACAACTTTAATCCCAAGGCTACAGCAAGCCGTGCAGAAGTAGCTCAAATTTTCTATAACTATTTAAATAGTTCGGCAGAATAGTCACCTAAAAAATCTAATTTATTTATAGAAAATCAGCACAACCCTCAAAGGTGGTACTGGTTTTCTATGTTACATGATGAAATTGAAAAATATAACCCCGTTGGATTGAATTTCAATGGGGTTATATTAATAAAAAAGTGGGGTAGAATTATAGACTTAATTATTACTTAAAATATTTATAGTTTTACATATTTTGCCAACTCCTCTTTTAACTGTTTGATCTGCTCTTCAGATTTCTTGATCTGTTCCTGAGATTTCAAGATTTTCTCATAAGATTCTGCACGACCTTTTTCAATGCCTCGCTCTAAACCTTTTTCTATACCTTTTTCAATCCCTGCTTCATAACCCTTCTCATATCCATCTTCCTCTCTGATCCTGCCGTATTCCTCATCTGAGAGTTCATGAAATATCATATTCCTCACCTCCGAACCATGTTTTGATAAAAATTCCTTTAGTACTCCCTGCTCAATGCAGATATTCATGACTTTTTTTATTGCAGCTTCCAGTTCTAACCCTTCCTCTGTTTTGAATTTTCTCACTGTATGTACAAATCGGCTGTATTCACTCAATGTTTTGCATCTGCTCAAAATAGAAGCATGTTTTTCAAAATTAACATTCAGTACTCGGATTTTTAATTCTAAACTGGATTTTCCTGCACCTTCCAAATACGCATCGGACAAGCGCAGTTCTCGTTCTTCGGGAAATTGACCTTTCCCGTTATAGAGTACGTAAAATTCCGGAAAGGGGATTCGTATCAGCTTAGTACCGTATAAGTTATGATTGGTTACGATCTTTTCATAGACCCTGGCGATATAACTGAGCATCCGAAGGGGCATATTGGGGTTTTCACTGGACTGATGCTCTATCAAAACCACAAACCGATTGTCATCTATGGTAAAGGCTAAATCATTTTTCACTTTCCCAAAGATAGCATCCTCCAAGGTTTGGATTTCTATCTTTACATTTGAATCGTAATCTGCATTTTCCAGTGCGTTATAAAGCTCTAGGAGTTTTTCCTTGTCGCTGAACAAAAGACGGAAAACACCATCTCTATATTTTTTATTGGCATAATTAACAGAATCGGCATGGCTACTGTTACAATGATTGTTACAAATGGAGTCATTAATACTGTTACTGTTACTGTTACTGTTACTGCTATTGCTATTGCTATCGCTGCCAATACCATTATTACTATTATGATTACGATTCTGAATATGGCTACTATTATTGCCACTATTATGGTTAATGCTTTTATTGTTGTATCTTGTGGTTTTATTTCTGCTTCTTGATTTCATTATATGCCTCCCATGCAAAGATTTCAATGATTTTTGTGACTTCTGATCTGAATTTTATACTGTTTAAGTGACTCAAAATAAACAACATTATGTATTTTAATAACTATAATTACATAATATGGAAAATAATCATGTTTGTCAAGAACAATTTATAAATTTAAGTTTTAAAATTTATAATTTTATTATAAATACTGACCTATAGAGGCAAATGTAACAAATGCCTTTAAATTAATCTATCCCTTAGGCTAATAATGGAAAAAATATACAAAAACTTGTCACTCGCGCAAAAAATCTGCGCTTCGGTAAAAAGCTATTGACATTACTTTTAAATAGTGTTATTGCTATTATTTAAAAATAATTCTATATAATCGGAGAGTGATTTTGTGAATGATGCGAACAGGGGGGACATTAGAAGTGGAAAGCATATGGGTAAAGGGTACAACCGAAACGATAAAAATTCCTGAAGGAGGTTGGATAAAATGAAGTTTCTTGTGATTGATGATGAGGTTATTATAGCAAAAAGTACGACGGAAATATTGTCCAAGCTGTACCCGGAAAGCAATATATACACCTTTACCAAATCAAGTAAAGCACTTAATGCCATGCGAGAAAAATCTATAGATCCCGACATAGCATTTCTTGATATAGAAATGCGGGGCATGAATGGCTTGGAGCTTGCTAAGGCAATTAAAGATATATCACCCCAAACGAAGATTATTTTTATCACAGGTTATCCTAATTATGCAATAAACGCTTTCAAGGTACGGGCAAGTGGGTATCTGTTAAAGCCTGTTAACAGGGAGGAATTGAAAGAGGAAATCGAAAGCGCATTGTCAGACTTACTCATAATACCAAAAAGCAAAATCCACATCAAAACCTTTGGTAATTTTGATGTGCTTGTAGACGGCAAGCCTGTATCCTTCAGCCGTTCAAAGGCAAAAGAAATTCTGGCGTATCTGGTTGACCGAAAAGGTTCAAGCGTTACCACGGCGGAGATAGCATCTATTATATGGGATGACAAGGTCTATGACCGTTCCTTGCAAAATGCTACACAAAGCACAATTTCACATATGATGCAGAGCTTGAAGCAAGCGGGAATAGCACACATTATCAACAAAAAATGGAATAGTATTTCTTTAAATTGCAATGAAGTGGAATGCGATTATTACGAGATGTTGAACATGAACATTGCGGTGTTAAACCAATATACAGGAGAATATATGAGTCAGTACAGCTGGGCAGAAATAACAGTGGCTACGTTATGGCATAAATTTTCAAAGGAATTTGATCAAAAGTAAATTCGGCATATCAGTATATTTATAATATAAAAAAATTGACATTTCATGTTTTGCGTTGTGCATTCGTTGTGCTTTAGCTTTTATAATGAAAAGTAAGTATACATAAAAAATAAAAAAATTTGAAAGGAAATAAAATTAAATTTTTAGGAGGTAAAAAATGGGGATAGAAAATTTTAAAACAACTTGTTTAACACCATCTTCTGAATCAGCTTATGAAGATGCACCGGACTTTGCGATAAAATTGGATAAGAAGCTTTTGGATGTATTGATTAGTAAAATACAGTTTGCAATGCCTTGCATATGTGAAAACGATGGTCAAAAGCTAATAGCAGGGAAAATGTCCGTCAAAAGCATGGATCTTGATTGTGTTATGCTAGAAGTAGGAATTCTTAGTGGTATCATAAAAAACGTGGACGGTTCGGATCTTGATATTTCCGGAACAATTATAGGCATCAGAATAAATTTGAGAAACATTTCAGAAATTGTAGGCAGTTATAGCAATCCAAATTATCAATTAAAAGTTGAAATTGAAAATAATGAATTAGTAGATTCTGTGGTTTTGTATTTTATACCAGGCAAAGTACGAGAGAAGATAGAAGAAAATCTATTACGAGTTATATTGCAAGATAAGATTGTAACCTATTGGAAAAATAAGGAGTATTCATTTAGTATTTCATTACCGGATATGCAGCCTCGTTATTTACCGGGTAAAATCGTATTATCTCATTTTTCTTCCGGGGTTTATTTGAATATTCGTACATTAGACGATTGCTCAAAACCTATTAATCATGAGCTTGATCCTAAGGGACACTCCGTAGCCATAAACCTAAATTACATATGGAGAACTATAGTAAATCCGTTGATCTGTAAAGAGTATAATGGTGATAGCTCAAAGATAACGTCCACGTATAATTATTGGTCTTACTTTGCTAATGGAGGGAAACGACTTTGGTATTCGGATAATGAGGTAAATATTGATGGAGACAAACTTGAAATAAAATTTAACGGCAATACAGTCGATATATACTCAAATTTCTATGTTTATATTAAAAAAGAAAATAAAAAATTAGAGATGACGGTGAACATTAAACTGATCTTTCCTACAATTAACATCAATGCACTAACGGGCAACTATAATACATATTTTCAGATAAGGTTTCCATTCGATTATGATATACCTTATGTGAAAATACATACTTCTTGGGTGAAAGGTGGCGAAAATATTGTAAAAGAAACCATAAAATCTAAATTGGACCCAATTACACGTAACGTATATCCTATAAAATCAATAGACTTAATTCAGCCGCTAAATATTAAACTTTTTTCATTAGATTGGGCGTCCACCATTGATTTTGAGTGGATAGAATGGTAGGAGATGATGATATGAATATAAATGATGCAAATAAAATAATTTGGCAATTAATAAATGAGATCAAAGGTTCAGTTTATAATGATCGTAAGTTAGATTTTTCATTTGAAGAGATACAACAATCTTCTTTGGATCACCCTTCGTGTATATCCTTTACCATTGATGAAGAAGTATTAAATCAGCTTTCTATTCGCCTTTTTAATTTAGTGAATCATGAGATAAAAGGAGAAGATTATGAATTAATACTTAAAAATTTATTGATTAGAAAAATTCAAGAGGGCAGGATGTACCTTTCTATTGATATCAGTAATGGATATGTAAACAGAATTGGTTTACCATATCCTGTTGAATTTAATAATATTAGCATAGATTGCAATATTGATCTTAAATCTTTTATGATACACGGAGCCAAAGAAAACAATGAATATACGCTTTCATTTAAATTTGACCTACAAAATGATTACGATATATCATTTTCAAATTTAAAAACTTATATAATTGATGAAAATAATTACGCTAAAATTCTTAAATTTTTCCGAGAATCCTTATTAAAAATATGTAATTCATTTTTTCCATCATTTAGTTATAAAATGGATATTGACGCTAAATATCATGCTTTTTTGCCAGACGATATTAGATTGAATAGTATTGAAGGTCGAAATGCATTGTCAGTTGATTTACATTATGAAAAAGATTACAAAAATTCCAATTTCATAATTGGGAAAAATCAATTAGCTATTAACATTGGTTTTATTTTAGCAAATGCGATTCCATTAATAGAAGCGCATTACAAATTCAAAAATGGAAGCTTTAAACTAAAAAATGAAACTACAATCATTAGCACTGATCAATTTGAATATGAGTATAGATTTTTAGTACCTTATGTTTCGTTTTACATAATAGCCAAAGCCTTAAATCTTGAATTGGAATATAAGAACAGTTGTATAACAGCTAAAGTGAAGGGATCGTTTCGTACTGAATGGGCTAATACCAATACGTTTAATGATTCTGAAGATGCGGAAGCTATAAAAATGATTAAAGATGAGATTGACAGACTTGCAATTAGAGATGAGTTTGAGAGCTTTGAATGGTTCACTTTTGATCTAACTGTACATGCGGATTTATCGTGTTTAGTAACTGAAGATCCCGAGCTTTTCTTTCAACAGTTATTATCCCTTGATGTAAAGAATATAACCCTTGATCTTAATACTAACAGTCCTGCTGTTAATCTTAAATTTGTGAAAGAGGCAATAATAGCGTATTTAAAGAAACAGATAATAATACCTAATTTATCTGCCAATTGGAATTATAAACATTTTCTAAAAATTGAAGCATTTAAAATGAATAATAACAGCATTCTTTTAGAGTATAATATGCCATATCCTACACCATTTAAAAGAAATGATGGCATAGTATTAGCGCCCGATGAAAAAATATTACCGGGTGATCGACTGTTCTCTAAAGACAGAACCTATGCACTGACATATCGGACGGATGGCAACATTGTTATTACCCGAATAAGGGATTCAATAACAGTCTGGGAAGCTCAAACTCATAGCTCCAGTCCAAAGTATTTAACCCTAGGAAGTGATGGTAACTTTTCGGCATTTGACGGGAGCTCTTTTTATTGGACTATTAATAAATATGGCAAACCCGGTAATGCCATTTTGGAAAGTACGGGTTCTCTTGTTTTATATGACTGTGCACATTGGCCTTATTGGAGTAGTAAAAATAAAATTTCGGTAGATGAACTCATTCGACCGGGGCAATCATTGTTATCTCCAAACGGAAAGTATGCTTTCTTTTTTATGACGGACGGAGAGTTTTATCTTATGGATTTGCCAAAACGGGCAATAGTGTGGCGCACTTACATTAACGGAAAAGATTTATGGCCCCAAAAATTGATTATGCAATCAGACGGGAATCTTTGCGCATACGATATCAATGGCAAGTGTTTTTGGTCTGTGGGAAAAGCATGGGGGAATCACGATTGCTTTTTGGCAGTGGAGGACTCGGGAGAAATTGCAATATATAACAAAGACAAGAAAAAGTTCTGGAGCAGCAAAGATGCAAGTATTATATCTGCCACTTAGACAAAAAATCTGCGCTTTAAACAAATGCTATTGATTTTATTAGTAAGTAATGTTATTGCTATATTTTAGATTAAAATTTAGGAGGTAAGATTGAAAAAGAACAACGAGAAATTATAATTGTTTAGCTTTGGTAAATCATAATATGAAGCATTGAGCCAAACGAAAGGAAAGGGAAATTATGAAAACAAACAAACGAGTAGTATCATTTTTGCTTACACTATCAATGGTCATTACCATGATCCCAATGACTGTGTTTGCAGAAAGCATATCACAATGTACTCATATCCACACTGAGGAGTGTGGATACGTAGCGGCACAAAATGCTGTGGCGTGCCAACATCTGCAGGAAGATGGTACATACTCCTGCGCTGCAGAAAATGCAAGTGAACAAAATGAACAATATGAGTGCATTCATAACGATGGCTGCGGTTATGCAGAAGCCGTACAGGAACAGCTTTGTAATCATGTTCACGATGAAAATTGCGGTGGATTGGTGCAGCCTGTTTCGAACAAAGAAAATGAACCGGGACATCTTGAGACCTGCGAATATGAGTCCGCCTTTGATGCATGGAATTGTTATGACATTGAAAATTGCATGTGCCAACTGTGCATAGAAACTAGGGCTGATCAGCTCAACCAAGTGATGCCCCTTGGGGTTAGTCTTGTAACTGATCTGGATTCTCTAAATACAGCATTAGCAAATGGCAATGATATTCAGCTAACAAGCGATATCAACTTGTCGTCTGCATCATCGGCATCAATAACGATAGACAAACCTGTTACCATTGATTTAAACGGTAAGCGCATTTCGATGATGAATGTAAGCGTGTTTATTGTTACAGGTGGTGGAATCCTGACTATCACTGATTCTGCAATTGGCGGAGGCGGTAGCGTTTATGCAAGTGTGAACACCTATCCCACAATAGCCCTCGTTAGTACCGGCAGCCTGATTCTCAATAGCGGTACAATTGAAAATGAAAATAACACGACGAATATAGGGCGTGGCTATGCAATAGGCGTAAGGGATACAAATGCAACAGGGACAATCACCATAGCAGGTGGTACGGTAAAGGCAGATGTTACGAAATCCGATTATGCCATAAATGGTACTTACGACTTCACAGAGACAAATGTAAAGGTAAAGATCACAGGTGGGACACTGATTGGGAAAATTAATACAATAAATACAGCCGTTTCAGGGACCACAAGTATTGGTGCATTTATGATTAGACATTTTGTTAATGGTGGTCCTGTTCCTAACAAATTGATCATTGAAGGTACGCTTAGCGGATCTTCAATCAACTTTGATGCCACCGGAATGGGAAATGGTGTTGTAATTGGTAGTACTACATCATATTATCCTTGGGAACTTTACAGTGGTGTGGTGGTTGGATATGGAGCTACAGGTGCAGGTTCCAATGGGGGTTATCAGATTACAGATGCAGATTTTACACAGCTTCACTTAGTTAATGTATCAGGTAAAGCCATTGAATTGACAAGAAATGGAAACGAGGTTCAATTTGTAAAACCGGGTGGTGCTGCTGTAGTTACGGGAAGTGGAGTAACACCTACTACACATAGTTCGATTACAGCTGCAATAACTGCGGCTACAAGCGGAAACACAATTCAGCTTCTTGATGATAGTGTGGAGATTGTTACCATAGATAAAGATTTGACTTTGGACATCAATGGGCATAGCATGAAGGTATATGGAGCTTATAAAAATATGCCAATGCACTTGATTGATGTGACAAATGGCAAACTAACCATAGAAGATAGTGCTCCCAACTATGTTAGTGCCACGATTACACCCACTTCTTCTGCCACCAATTTCAATAAAATTATGGATTATGATAGCAATGATTCAAGTTTAATAGCAAAAAATGGTGTAATCACTCTAAACGGCGGTAGTCTGGAGTTAAAGAGTGGTATGATTTATATCGCCAGTTCCCCAAGCAGCAAGGGAATCAATCATATGACCAGTGCAGGAAGTATCACGATTTCCGGCGGTATTATTCTATCAAAAGGGGGACCTGGAATTTATAATGGAAGTACCGATAATACTACTGCCATTACGGTCTCCGGTGGCAGACTTATGGGTAGTCAAATCATTAATAATGCAGGCAATGGTACAATTAGTATATCCGGTATCACAGTATCAGGAAATAATAGTTCGGCAGGACTCATCAATAATAGCAGCGGATCTGCAACGATCCTTATTTCCGATGTTAATATGAATTTAGTAGGGTCGGGATATGGCGTTTATAAGAGCGGAGGCAGTGGAACAATTACCCTTTCCGGCGTTGGGATAAGTCATACGGGATATGGCAAAGGAATTTATAGTAGCGGAGGTAGCGGTACAATTATTGCGTCGGGGACATCTATTACTACATCAGATAGCAATGCTTATGGAGTTGACAATGTTTCAAATACTGATATTATCATCTCCGGCAGTACCATAAGCAGTATAGCTACGGCTAAACCAACACTTCAAAACCCAGCCGGAAGTACAATCTCAAACAGGGGTAGCGGAACCATTACCCTATCCAACAGTACAGTTACTTCCGGTAATTTTTATGGAATCTATAACGCATCCACAGGCGCAATCAACCTATTGAGCGGCACAGTGAAAGGTGCAACCAATAGTGCTATTTATAACAATGAAAAAGGTACGGTTAACGTATCCGGAGGTGTGGTAACCACAGATGCAACCACTTATTCGGCCATACACAATGCCACTGCTTCGTCCATTACGTATATTTCCGGTGGAAGTATAAAAAGCATTAACAATGCTGCAGGGGGCACATTGAAAACCGGTGCAGGCGGTGCGGATGTAGAGTTATATACATTTAAAGTCAATGATACTACGTCAGAAACTGCAATTGATAGTTTTGCACTTTTAAATGCATATTCTTATGGAATCAATGATGTAAGAACAGATAATGCAGGCAAGCTGTACTTTTGGTTGCCCAAAACCGGGGTTACTCTTACTAGTGCAAGTGCCGTGGTAAGTGGTACAACGTACTCCGGGATTATTTTTAACAAATCAGCAACCTTAACTATTACACCACCAAGCATTAGCGTGCTTACCTATAACCTCAACGGTGGGACGGGTACACCACCTGCCAGCCAAAGTGGAATCACACTTACAGTTGCAGGGATAACAAGCGATATGCTTGCACCTGTAAATAAAGTGTTTGATAAATGGAATACGGTAGCTGCAGGCACAGGCGATAATTACAGCTCTGGGTCAGGTATAGTTTTAACACAGGATACTACACTTTATGCCACATACAGAGCTATTGCCACCGGCGACATTACCATTACAGGTGGCAGTATCGTTGATGTGGGCCAACAGATTCAATTGACAGCTGTCTTGCCAAAAACGGCCAATGGCGGTACAGCTTTGTGGGCAAGCGACAATGTGGCGATAGCATCAGTGACGAGCAGCGGAGCTGTAACCGGTGTCACCACAGGTACCGCAATCATCAATGTTACTCTTGGGGGTATTTCCAAAACTCACTCGGTAACGGTTAATGCACAGCCTTATACCGTAACATTTAATGCAAACGGCGGAACGGGAGGTACACTGCCTACAACAGTGACGCAGGCATCCATAGGGGCTGCTGTG
>CAYWVS010000013.1:49674-51246 GCA_964461765.1 uncultured Anaerovorax sp. | reverse complement strand
GAAGATAATTTGACATTTTACATATAGAAAATGTAGCAGAAACACCTGTACATATTCTATCTTTGAGAATTATACCTTTTCAAGATTGTAATAGTCAACAGCTTGGCTTAAATGTAACGAAACTGTAATACAGCTTTTGATTCATGCAATCTTCAAGATATGTTTTTATTATATCAGGTTTTTTAAAAAAGTCCATTACGAGAGTGTTACATTGATGTTAATGGTTCGCGAATTTTTTGGCTTATACTTCCAAAGCATTTAAAAAAAATTCATAAAGATTGAAAAAAGGCAATTCTTAAAGAAAAGCCTTTTTCGTAGTTTTTTACAAAACTTAAGATTATTTAGATAATACAACTAAATCAGCAGAATCATCTTTATTATCGGTGATATCGTAGCTCCTAACCTGATAGGTCTCCGATATATTGGATTGAGATCCAACTTTATAGGATTTTTGATCGTTTGCTAAAATATACACAGCAGCATTTGGTGATACAGTAAACATATTTCCGTTTTCCAATTCTACTACAGAACCTTTAAAGCTTTTAATTTTTACAAATGTTGAAGGAGTCAGTTCTTTAAAATGCTTTCCTTTCACTGTTGGATCGCCCGGTTTGGAAATGCTTTTAATTTCACCGTTGCTTGTGGTCATCTCAAAAATGCTTCCATCTAGATATTCTGCAGGCTCATTTAATCCTTTTTGACCTAACCAGGAAATAGATCTTGCTGCAGCCAAGGTATCAAAATAATTTACACTTTCACCTGCACCGTTTAAAACGTTGGAAACTCCATTAATAACTCCATAAACAGTTCCGCTAAACCCTGCATCCATTGGAATAAGCATACTTACAATTTTTCCTCCTGACATGCTATAGAAACATGGAGTATTTGCATTTTTATATTTATGGATTGTATCCACTCTATATTGATCTTTTTTATCAGAGAAGGTCATTCCTTCCTTGTAGTCCTTTTTTAACCCGTAAGTGTAAACTGTTACATTTTCTGCAATTTCTTTTCCGGCATATGTAGTAATGGTGGAATTAAAACTCCCTGACCCATAGCTCATCTTAGTAAGGCTACCAATAAAATCATTCCCACTTCCCGATGGTGGATTTGCGGATACCTCACTATCCGGTTTTACATCTGCTGCTGCAATTTCTTCTAATATATTATAAGTCATCTGAGCCGCTAACCATTTGGGTGCTTTAGCCAATCTCATATCAGGGCTGGATATTTCGTCGTAAAGTCCTATTTCATTTCCTTTTGAAACATAATTGTTGGGCCAAGTGCCTCCCAACGCATGGTCGGTGTATCCTGCAGCTCGTAAAACCATTGTGGCAAGTTGGTCTGCGCTGACTGCATCTGCCGGGCCAAATTTTCCATTGCCATAACCTTTAGTAATTCCACTTTTCACCGCATAATTTACGTAGCCCTCAGCCCATGCGTAACCCTTCATATCTGAAAATCCGCTTTTCTTAACTGGTTGTGTGGGGGTTCCTGTCACTGCAGCAGCAGGAGGATCCATGCTTTTTACTACAATGATACAAGCCTGAACTCTTGTGAGGGTGTCATTGG
>CAYWVS010000013.1:0-49574 GCA_964461765.1 uncultured Anaerovorax sp. | reverse complement strand
TCCATGCTTTTTACTACAATGATACAAGCCTGAACTCTTGTGAGGGTGTCATTGGGGTGGAACAAACCATCCTGATCACCTGTAATTACCTTATTATCCATCAAAGTCTGTACTGCAAGTTCGTAAGGTTTTCCAACCACGTCGGCGGGTACATCTGCAAAAGCCACTGAAGTCAGCATCAGCAAAAGGATTAAGCTGAATGCTATTTTGTTTAACCATCTTTTTTTCATTTTCTCTTCTCCTCGTAGGTTTATTTATATCATCGTCATTAGACGATTAATAACATCACATAGGTGTGGGATTCGAATCTGGTGTGGGATCCGGTGCTGTTGTAGTTGATGTGCTTGAAGGCATATTTCTGTAAATCAATTTGATTACATCACCTTTTGTTGCACTATCATTCCAATTTTTAACCGTTACATCAGCCATCATATTATATAGCTGTGCATATTTAATATAGTTGTCCGGCCATTTTCCCGGAAAGTTTTCGGGAGAGCTGCCCGTTTTGCTTCTTATTATAACGGTGATTACTTCGGCGTATGTAATGGAATCTCCCGGTGAAAATTTATTATTTCCCTTGCCTTCCATCAATTTAGCTTGAGCACATACATTCACATAACCTTTTGCCCAAGAATATCCTACTAAATCATCAAAAATAGTTTTATTTTGTACTGCTGACATTTGGCTAGTTCTATTTGTTGCCTTTGCCATTATGGTGGCGAATTCTGCTCGGGTAATGAATTTTTCCGGATGAATCAATCCGTCACTATCACCTGTAAGTATTTTCCTGTCCATCAAAGACTTCACCGGTGCCAACAAGGGCGTACCCATAACATCGGCAGGATACCCTGCCCCTGAGTTCCACTGGCTATAATCCGGCTCTCCTGCGGCAAAAACCAGTCCCCATGAAGAAGATACCGCCACCAATACCGCTAACGCCAACGTACATATTTTTACTTTTTTCATAATGTCCCTCCTTCTCGCCATTTTACTTTAATAAACATCATATGGGATATTTTTTCAATATTGCTTTCATTTTAAAATATTAATTAATTTAGTATAGGATAACTATATTTACCCCCAAACCTCCAAACCTCTTTTGGGGTAACACTGTTCTTTATATCTGATTGGGAAAGATTATTTAAATTCATTTGATCTGTTATTAATATGGATTTATTCCCCACCGTAATTTTATCTTGACCTGATAATTCTCTGTCCGTTAAGGCTTTTACGGTCTTAGGGTCATATCCATTAGAGCTATCATCTGCTCCGGTGCAACGGCTTCCTGTGGAATCCAACCAATATGAGGTATATATTGCGCCTCTATTTCTCCCTACTAAAGTACCACTTTCAGTGTCTCCAGAAATTTTTCCTACATTATATGTATTTTCCACCGTGTCACTGTTTCTGCCGGCAATTCCCCCTGCATACCCTCCGGTGCTTTTCACTCTTCCACTGTTGTAGCAATTATCTATATAGGAATCATTTTGTCCGGCAATTCCGCCTGCATAGGATTGGCTTTGAACCGTACCCACATTATAAGATCTGGTAACGTTGCCTGTGTCCTCTTGAAACGCTACAATTCCACCTGCATCCATTTTCGCGTCAATGTCTCCCTCATTGAAACAATCGATGATAACGCCTTGATTATTTCCTACTATACCTCCTGCACCGCTGCCATTGACAGTTCCTGTATTGCTACAATCCTCCACTATGACATTTTTGTTTGAGATGATTCCAACAATTCCTCCGTTGACGCCTAATCCAGTTACGGTATCAATATTTTGACATTCAGAAATGGTAAGTGTCCCGGAATTGCTCTCAGCAAAGCCTATAATTCCACCGGCATTAAAGGAGCTTGCATTAACAGTGCCGGAGTTTTCGCAATTGGATACATATGCAGAGCCTCTACCGGTTCCTACATTATATACGGCTCCTGCAATTCCACCCAATTTATCTTTTCCTGTCACTTCTCCAAAGTTGGAGCAGTCCTCCAAAATATCTTGTGAAGTTCCGACATAACCCACAACACCACCTGTATAAGAAAGCGTGCCTGTAACGGTTCCTTTATTCGTAAGACCTGACAAAGGCTCCTCACTATAACCCACAACACCTCCCGTATAGCTATTTCCTGTCACTTCTCCGGAAGTTCCCAGGCTGCAATCTTCTATCAGTCCTTTATTATAGCCCACAATACTTCCTACATATTGCACTCCCTCTATGGTGCTTCCGTCCACGGTGAGGTTTGATACAGAACCTTCCGAGTCTAAACATCCAATAAAACCTACATTGTTTGTTCCTTTGATGTTTAACCCTCGAATGATTTTGTTGTCACCGTCCAAATGTCCCTTAAATGGTGTATCCGCAGTTCCTATAGGTGCAAATTGATTAGCAGAAACAGAAATATTATTTTTTAAAATAAAATATTGAGCTTTTAAGGAGCTTCCTGTTGTTGAAGCTACTGCATGTACTCTCATATGATTTAATTGATTCTCATCTGTAATTTCAAAAGGGGATTTGCTGGTACCCTCACCGGCTAAAAAGGCTCCGGGGTCTGTCCCATGAATAGATTGGCATCCTGTTCTAAGTGCTAATTGTCGTTGCTCTTCGGCAATCTTATCTGCATTAGCAGCAATGATGGTTTCATTTTTCTTTACATTTAATAGAATAGTAAAGGCTTCTGCTCTTTTTAAGGCATTGGTAGGGTGCAGGTTATTTTGATCATCACCCTTCATATATTTCTTTTGAAACATAATATTAACAGAAGGGTATGCCCATTCTCCTATATCCGCCTTATCTAAAATTAAATCCACAGTGGGGGCACCTGCAGGAATATTCTTTGTTTGTATGACAGAGGCAACCACTTTTGCTGCTTCCTGCCTGCTCATTAATCTACCTATTCCAAAGCTGCCATCTTCATAACCCGAGGTAATGTTGCATGCCACTGCAGTTTTAATCACAGTTTCATACCATTCCCCAGGAACTACATCTTTAAATTTAATTTGTGTATTAGCAATGGTAGAAGTGTCCGGTTTAACTGTCATAATCTTTGTCAGTAGTGTATAAAATTCTTCTCTTGAGATGAAAGCTTCGGGTTTATAGGAGCCGTCCTCATAACCTGAAACGAGACCAACAGATACAGCTTCTTTTATAATATTTTCCGCCCAATGCCCCTCTATATCTGAAGCGGCATAAACCTTTTCTCCCATTCCGCCCAGAGGTGAAAAAAGAAGTGAAGAAATTACGGCAGATGACAAAATTATCTTAGTGAAAGTTTTCCACTTAGAAGCTTTTTGAATATTTTTTTTCATCATTGTATGTACCCTCAACTTTTTTTAATTCTTTGTTAAATTTTTCATATTTGTATTAATAATTATATCCTTTATTACTTTTAGTGTCCAGTAGAATAAATGAATTAAATATCGGCAAAAATTACCATTAACCTGATTTAAATTTATTTATTTAATGTAACTTGTTAAAATATCAATCTTTTCTCATAATTTCAAATACTTAAAAAGCTTATTATAAGTATATTTTATATATTTTAACACTTGTTTTATCTTAAGTAAAATGGTAAAATTTGAGTAATAAGAACATAAATCTTTGGATAAATTTCAAATAGATCGTAATGAATATGGAGGGCGTTATGAATAGTAAGCATCTTATAAAAAAATCCTTTTTTTGCATTGTAATGGCAGCTATTTTATTAATGGTCAGTTTTTTAATAAATATTGACCAAAACGTTTCTTACGCCGCTAGGTTTCGGGATACTTCGGGACATTGGGGGGAGTACTACATAGATAGAGCTGCTTCTTTGGGAATTACCAACGGTTATACAGACGGTACATTTAGACCAAATGCCCCTGTGACTCGGGCGGAATTTGCGGGCATGGTAAATCGAACCTTAGGGAATACAGGAACAACCTCCATATCCTACCCCGATGTAACCTTTAGCAATTGGTACTATTATGATGTGGCAAAGGCTGTGGCCGCTACTTATGTGGCAGGGTATACAGACGGTTATTTCAGACCTAACGATTACATATCTCGTCAAGAGGTGGCAGTAATGATTGAACGTTTTGTTCCTACTGCCGGATACGAAGCTAGTCTTAGAAGCTATCCGGACTCATATAGCGTAGCTTCTTGGGCTAACAATGCATTTTCAAAAGTGTGTAACAAGGGCTATTTAGGACCATATAAAAATGATAATATGCTTCACCCCACAGATCCTGTCACAAGAGCTCAGGCCGCAAAAATTCTTTGTGATATTAAGGATAAAGAAACTATCTATACTACGGATCCCATAAATAAAACGAAAAATACTAGTATTTCCAATGCTATTTATGCCAACAACCTTACTATAAATAAGGATCAAAATTATAGTAATGTTACCATGGATAATTGCATAGTTTTAGGCAACCTGAAAATGGATGGTGGCAATGAAAATTCTGTAGAAATAAAAAATTCCAGGATTGTTAAGGCGGTGGCCAGTGGCAGCAAGCATAAGCTAACTTTGAGAAGTGGAAATATTGGGGATTTAACCTTGGATTCTTCCGCCAAAAACTCAGAAGTGACCGTTTACAGTGATGCGACCCTTACCAACGTAGATGTCAATGCTGCCTCTGCCTTCTATGGAAACGGTAAGATTAACTACATGCGTGTAAACGCAAGCAATGTCACCTATGAGACAAAACCTGCCACCGTTTCTGTGGCTTCAAATGTGAATGATCCTAATGATGACGGTAGCTCTAACGGCGAAGCTACCTTTAGACCTCGAAATAGGGCTACGGATGTAAGCACAGATACCAACATTACCATTACCTTCGACTCCGCCATGACCTTGTACAATGGCAGAACTATAACATCAGATGATGTAGAAGACTTTGTTACCTTGAGAAAAGGAAGTTCCAGAGGAACATCCATTGCTTTTTCAGGAAGCATCAGCAGCAGTAAAAAAGTGATAACAATTGAACCAAGCAAACGATTGGATAAAGACGAAAGATATTATATCACCGTAGATAAAAATTCCATGAAAGACTCAAAAGGTTATGGCAATAGTGCTCTTTCCAGTTATTTTGATACAGGAACAGGAACCGGAACCGGAAGCAGTTCTGACTCTTCCGACGCCTTTGTTCCCGAAAATAATGCATCAAACGTTGATTTAGATCAGGTTGTTACTTTGAATTTTGAGGATGAAGTGGTCAGGTACAGCAATGGAGATACCTTAAGCACCAACGACTCTTTCCTTTATGATTGTGTGGAATTTCGAAAGGATGGGGCAAGCGGAGGAAAAATTGATTTCACTGCTAAAATAAACTCTCGAAAGGATGCCATCACCTTAGAGCCGGATAAATACTTAGAACCTGACCGAACCTATTATGTGGCAATCATAGCCAATCGATTGAAATATGCTTCTGACGGTGCCCCTATTCCTGCAAAAAATGTCACTTGGAGGACGGGAGGCCTTCCTCTCCTCAGTGATTTTGGAATGGTAATCGGTGGTAATAGTCAAACTACTTTGACAGTGAAAGGAAGTTCCAATGTAAATGGCACTCTTTATGTAGTCGCCGTAAGCGGAACCTCTTCCATGCCCACCGCAGCTCAGGTAGCCTCAGGAAGGAATGGCAACGGTGTATCTACACCCTCCGGGTCTGCATCCATCAGCAGTGGCGGCTCCGCTCAGGTGAAGCTTTCCGGGCTAACAGCGGAAACCAATTATTCCATTTACGGTGTAATAAAGGATAAAGCCGGAAACTTATCCAACGTGAGCAGCTCTTCCGGAGCTACTTTAGCCAGCACCCTGTCGGGGCTTACAATTACTCCTTTGGACAGTCAGGGAAGATCCACCGGAAGCCTCACCGGATTTAGCTTTAACTCAGGAACTTTCAACTACGGAAGTACTAGCCCCAGTGGTTCTAACACAATTTGGGCTCCAAGCGGAACAAAGCAGCTTCTGGTAACTCCTACTGTTTCAGGGGAATTCGCCAGTACTGCCATTGTAACCGTGGGTGGAATCAGTTCCCGAGCAGGGTATGGGACAACTGTCTCAATGGATTCTTGGAATACTCCTTTAACAAATAAAAATGTTATCGTAGAATACAGCCAAGGACCCGGCAAAACCTCAACCACATATACCATTAACGTATTTGAGAGGGGTTCTGCCGGATTTAGCAGCATTACAGTGAACGGAACTCCTTTTACATTTGATTCCTTTAAAGGCAGCACTCCTGCAATCACTTTAGATGCAAATGCAAATGGCACCTTGAATATAGATATTTCCGGTATTGAGGAAGGTGCTTCGGTCATAGTAAGCCAAACCCAATCTGGTACCTGGGTAATAGATGCTCAAATAACTAACAGCTCCGGATCCGAAAGTTTTACAAATATAGGAAGCTTTACGGGTGATCAATCCATCCCCGTAAAAATTTCCATTATTTCTAAAGACGGAGTTACTTCAGGGGATTACATTTTAAATGTTACTCCCGCTGTTACGCCATTACCATAATCGGTGTAGTTGCCAAAAGTCCTGTTGGCTATCCACTAGGATAACCACATCGTGAGTCTTAGTGGGAACTTCACCGGAGTTACCTTGTTCCCCATAGGTGGATGTAAATCGGAAGGTTAATGCTTCCGGTTTGCTTCTGCCCCATTTATTGACCATCGTATTGTCCCAAAGCTCTCCTGCAAAGAGGATTTCTCCCTCTGCATTTATTTTTCCTGTAGATTTCATCACTGTGCTATAATTGTTTTTCCCAGTATTCAATATTTGGCAAGTCACCTTTGTAGGATTTCCTCCTACTTCAGCTTGCAGTATAAATTTCTCTCCACTCCAGAAAACATTGGTACCTCTTTGTCGTGGCTTATTAAGGGCAAGATATTCGGTCAAAGTAAATTTCCGATTGATTTCAGAGTTAAAATTCTTTACATTATACTTCCTCCTATTTTGTTCCCATTCATCCGTATGATTGACATATCCCATAATCTTTCCTTCTGAAACCACAGTAAATTTATAAGAACCCATTCCCGCGCCTGTTTCGTCTCTTACAGTACAAATGACTTCATATGGACCGATTAATGCACTAGTCTGACTGCTTCCCCTGGCATTGGTCACTAAATCGGTAGTGGTAAGAGGATAGTTCCCCTTAATCCCCCCCATTAATTCCTTTGGAGTAATGTTATCCTTAAAGTGGGTGTAAATGAGCTTTTTATTGCGATAGACTTCGGTAGTAAGATTTAGAATATCCTTTTCTTCATCATCTATGCCGATCTCAATCTTAAAGTTTTGTCCCTCCTTTACAGCGCCTTTTTTCCATATACCATCCGTTCCCCTCACTAGGGTTTGAATAGATGTAATCCAAGGGGCCTTTGCACCTCCCTCAATATAGAATGTCAAGTTTTCTACATTGCTAAGCTTATCATAATCAGGGTTGCCCAGTGGGTATCCTGAATCGTCCAAAGGTAGGTTGGAACGAGCTGTGTTATCCTCTTGCCAATGTTCAACGGTATACTTACCATCAATGTAAAATCGTTCAATAGGCTTGTCTAAGATTTTTTCCTGTGCCTTCACAACATTATCCCATTTGTCAAGAATCATCGATGCCTCCGGGTGAGAGCCATCATTATAAGGAGTGTGGGTATATCTCCAGTATTGTCGTTTTGACGGATCTGCCTCATAATCCTCATAATATAAGTTGTATTTTACTAACTGACCCTTTTTATAAATTAATGGGATTTCTTCTATTTCCTCTTGATAAATATTGGCTAAAGTAATTTTTCCACTTGAATTGCCTTCTAAATTCACACGCCATTCATTTTCAAATTTACTTTGATCATTAAATTTATCTTCAAATATTAGTTGCTCCTTTCCTTGTTGCACCCTATAAAGTTTAAAGTTCCACAGATAACATCCGAATGCTTCAGTAGCAGTGGTATCCGTTCCAATGGATAAAGTTCCTATATCTTGATCAAAAGTACTCTGGCCATTCACATTGGTGAATAGATACAGTTTATAAGAATCTTGGAGTAAATCTATAATAGCAAAATTATCATTTACCTGTGATAAAGCATAATTAATTAAACTATTATTTAAGAATAGCCGATTTATATCTACTTGTGTCGGGTCTATTTCCATGATTTGTATGTCACGAATATTAACGCTACCATATCCACCTCTATCTCCTCCACTGCTCAAATAATAATAGCGGGAATAGGTTTGTGCCGGCTTTACAACCACAGTTGTGGGAGAAATCATGGTGCCGCCGGAGTAGGTGGGGGTGTTGTTTATAGGCGCAACCACTTGTTCCTTAAAGCTTACCAGTAAAATCTTATCGGCAGGTGCATGGATGTTAAAGTTTCCTTCCCCATTCTGAAAATAAGTGGAACCAAAGGAAGCAGATTTAGTCGTGGGTTGAAATGACCATCTAATGGGATCTTTGACCGTACCCTGGCTTTTTAAAGTAAAAGAAAGATAGCTTGAGTTTGGCACATTCCCTAAAAATTCCTCCCTATAAAAATTCCCCGTCCTTTCATTTTTAACAAAGGCAGCTTCCTTAGGTGAATAAAACCTATTCTCCACCATTATAGATTGACCGGAAGTAACCTTGATATTTTTTTCAGATACAGGGGGATTTTGATCACCATAGTAGTAAATCTTAATATTATTTATAGCAAATGATGCCTTATCGTCCCTGCCTACTGTAACTGTAAACTTTATCTGGTGGTTGCCCTTTGATAACATGAGGCTTTTGTTTTGGTCAAACCCCGGTAATTTTACTGACCCTTTATCTACAACATTGCCATTTAAGCTTATTTCATAGTCGCTATTATTGTAACTATTGGTGGTGAATACCTCCCGAAATTCCATGACACCTTCTTGCTCCATTTGAATTTCAATAGTTTTTGAGTTTGAGCTTCCATCATTTTTAGTACCTCTTGCCTCTATTTTATGCCCCTCCGAATCCTCTAACGCCAATGACTTGTAGACAGGAATGGATCCCTGAGGCATATTTTTTACATCTCCTAAACCTCTGTAATTGATGATGGGGTGAAATACATCCTCCACTTCATTCAAGAATGACTTTATTTCATACCGGTAGACATATTCTGTATCAGGAATAAAAGTAATTTCCTTCGAAATATTCACTTTTCCCTGCCCCTCTCCCTTCAGTTCTAATACATTTTGAGGCAGTTCTTCTATTTTTTGACTTATCTGGGCAAGGGTCTCCGGTTGCAATCCCGGCTGCTCTATGTGGCGTGCACCTTTTTCATTAAGGAATTGCTGAAAATTTGTATCACTCTTTAAGTTACTGTCATTGGTCTTCTCGTCTGTGGCTATAACTTTATCGGTTCCATTTTGGCTAAAGTAACCATTGGTATAAAGCTGATAAACTTTTGATTGATTTCCATTGTAGTAGTTTCTAAAGAGCTTGATTCTACTTGTCATGCCAACCCATTGATCGTAACTGCCTGTGGTATTCATCAAGGAGCCATTATATCCGGCAGCCTCTTCAACCTGATCCCAACCCCATTGTCCGAATCCGGTACTAATGGCACCCGTAACAGCATCCACTGCGAAAGCAAACCCTTTTACAGAAGATACTGCATCTATATTCTGCCAGTTTGCTCCTTGTAAGACATAGATTTTACCTTCATTGCTATGTAATTTCGCATAAGAAATGCCCTTGCCATTAAACCCTGTAATACTTTCTGAGCGAGATGTAAGGAGTTTTAATCCATTTTCTTTGATGGTATAAAGGTTAAAGTAAAATCGTCCCGAACCCTTGTAATCGATGTTGCTGTAGCAATTGTAGACCATAACTCCTCTACCCATCTCATCCTTTACAAATCCGGTGCTGTTCATGTAGTCCCCCTTGAGCACTCCATTTAGGCTGATTACCTGTTGGGTTTTGGGGTTTACCAACCATAGTTTTCCATCCTGACGAAATACAGCGTTGCCCTCTATATCTAAGTCACAAGGTGTTACATTGTCCGAATAGCCGGAAAGTACAGGAACCCCCTTTTCGTAAACCTGACCCGTTTTCATGTCAAAGCTACCCAGATACCACCCATTTCCACTGCCTGCCAATGAACTTGTCCCTTGTTTCTTTCCAAGAAAACTGATTTGACCTTCACTGATTTGATAAATCTGTCCTCCTTGATTGGTAACAGTAGACAATTTTTTGTCTTTTACGATGTATCTTTGAATTTTATTTACATCAATGAAAAAAATATCATTGCTTAAGTCAGACACTATAGGGTTTTCTTCCATGAGAAAATCTAATTCCCCTACTATAGTTCCCGTCTTACGATTTAATAGTAACGTCTTTTTTTTGTCATAATCTGCAATATAGATATTTCTTTCCAGATTGTCAATGAACAATGCAAATTTTCCTGAGCCGTTAATGGGGTAACTCCACACCACATGAGGTTCATCCATGGAGATTTTCTGTCCCGTAGCCGGATCAACCTTACATCTGCAATGCTCGTCACCGGGGCAAAGGGCTTCTGCCATATGAGGTGCATTTGTGATACAGACCTCCTGATATCCGCTCATCACCTTTCCGGGAGAGGTAATTCTATAGGCAAACTCAGAATCCATCAATCCCTTATTATTTTGTCTACAAGTAAAACAATTAATGGATGTAGGCCACTCCCAATCGGCAATCCATCTATACTTTCCTTCCTCCGGTAAGTTTGCAGCCAGGAGACTGATGTTGGCATCTATGGACTTTTCAATAAAAGCGGCTCGAATATTATTTATGTTTGCAGATATAGCCGGCAAGGAGGTTTTTCCTGTCAAAATAATTAAATCCAGTTCCTTGGATTTTCCCATTTCCAAAGTAATCTTAGGTGAGATATTAATAACCTCAGTATCCGCGGTGATTTCACCTGATAGGTAATCGGCTGAAGTAATATATTCTTCCAAAGTAGGTTCATTCCAAACATCCGTTACATGTAGCTTAACCTTTACTTTACCTACCCCTTGCTTTTGAAATTTTACTTTTTGACCATTGCCATAACCAAGTTCTTCATATCCCGGAATTTTTGAGACATCTTGATAGCTAAAACTATCTTCTACTTCTGATCCTTTTTTTGAACTTTGGCTGGCTCCATTCAGGGGATTCTCAAAATACACGCTCCACTTTCGCTCCAGTTGATCTCCATCGGAAAGGCTTTCATCCTCCAAAGTAATTTCAGCTATGTCTGTACCTTTGTTTCGGATAAAAGAATCCTGCACTCCTATGATGGGTTCAGGAGGTAAATCAGGCCTGACGGTAAAGTTTTTTTGTTGAATGTCGGTGTCCCCTTTGGCATCCTTGGCAAATACCGTGTATTGGTACTCTCCGTCGGTCTTTGTGATGAATTCCAACTCAAAGTTTGTCCAATATTTATCTCCATAAGTCTTCAGTACTCTGGTTTTGATTAAAGCAGAATTTTCTTGGGGTTTTGCTTCGGTCAAAATAATTTCATCAGGGGTCTTAAGGCTTTTTACCTTTACATAATAATCTATGATTGGTTGGTCGGGGTAAGTAGCCACAGATATATTCAAAACTTGCTTCCGATTGACCTTTTGAATGCCACCTAAGTTTTCTATTATGTAAGGGGTCTTTCGAACCTCTATAGGCTTTATAGCAGACAAAGCTTCTTCATTTTTCATCTTGATGTTTAAGGATACGCTGTACATCCCTCTTCTTGGGAAAACAGCATGAGCCTGGGTATGGCTTCCCTCAAGCTTTTTGACCGTTCCCGCACCTTGGGGGATGACCTTAAACTCATTGGTAGCAAGCTTTGCCTTGTATGCTGCTGTGGCAGAATATTTTACATCATTAACCTGAAATCCAGATTGATCCTCTGCTAAAGCGGCATGTCCTTCATAGGTGTACTCCGGAAGTAAAAGGGAGGCTACTCCTGCCATTTCAGGAAGTTGCTCCGGTTCTTCTACAGGAGGTTGCTCCACTTCGGTTTCCGGCTCCTCAGGCTCTTCCGGTTCCTCGGGAATCTCTACCTTAGTAAGCTCATCATATTGAATGATAATGGGAATAAAAAACAAATACCCTTCTACGTTGCTGCTATAACTTTCGCTATTTGGATCCAAAAGATTCATTTTGTCAATGATGTCTTGGCTAGGGTTACCCAATAAGTCGATTAAGTATTGTTTTCCCGCACCTCCTGGTTTTCTCAACTCATCTTTTACGTTAAAAATAGATCCACCTCTAGCCATAAATGTAGCATTGTAGGTAACGGTTAATTTGCCATTACTCTCTTGGTAAGTATTAGCACCAGCAACTTGTAGCGGGAATGTTGAAAAGTTTGAATAATTTGTATCATACTGAATTTTATTAGTAGTAAAAGTGTTAGAATTCCAATGATATTGATTAGTATTATTAAAATGAAAATTGTCCTCAGTATAAGGATATACTTTAACATTTTTCTTCCCCAATCCTATATTAAAACTTCCATTCCAGCTTTTGGAACTGCCAGGACTCCAGCCATTTTGCCATACTCCTGAGGAACTCTTCCATAAAAAAATGACTCCTGTATCCAATCGATAGTGGGTCACAGTCACCTGTTGTTGAGTACCATAAACCTCCATAGTATTCCAATTAATAGAATGGTTTTGCATCATTATGATGATCATGCATAGAGAAAGAATATACAGAATTTGCTTCATTTAGACTCCTTTCACCGCAATGGGTTGGGTATAAGGAGAATGGTGTCAAGGCTAACATTATAAAATCCAATATAGTCAAAATCCCGTGGAAATGCTTTATCTGTCTGCCCTTGAATATAGAAATAATCAGAAACACCTCCTAGCTGTTTTCCAATTCCCTTAGTAACAATCAAAGCCGATCTGGCATAGTCCGCATTATCCACCATGATGCACTCACCACCAGCTAAGGTTTTCTCCACCGTGATTCCATAAATGGGTTTGGTAATTATTTCATAATATTTAACGTTTCTCAACCCCAAAAGTTCTCTATCATTGGTAATCATCTGTTCCACTGGCAAACGGGAAGGTGAACTTTCAATGAGATCTCCTATGGATTCTCTGCCACCTGCTTCCAATCTTTCTTCAAGGCTGAGAACGGGCAGGTCCTTTTCCGGCTGCTTTTCAGGAAGATACACCTCCTCATCTGTAAGACCTTTTACTCCATCAGGGATTACCCTTTTAGCAGGATCCGTCAATCTACAAAGGACAGCTGCAGCTTCTGCTCGGGTGAGCGTATTTGCCGGTTTAAAAGATCCATCCTCATAGCCCGTAAGGATTCCTGAAACATATGCCTTGGAAACCTCATAAGGGTATTTATTAATTTCTGCAGCATCCTTCATGCTCTGCTGTACAAATTCATATTTCTCTGAAGAAATATCTTTCAGTAACGTATTGATAATAAGAGCCATGTGTTCCCTGTCTATAGGGTTTGGCAATGCTGCCTCGTGGATATCATACTTGGTGAAAAAATTCCTTTCTATGGCTTTATCGTAATAATTCTGAGCCCAATGTTTCTTCTGCCCTGTAACAGGGTTGGTTTCAACCCTTCCCTTATCATCAACCGCATTACCCGGATCGATAATAGCACTGAATTCCGGGGAAACTTCCGCCTCCGGTATGTGCTTCAAAGCCACCATCACCATTTTAAGAAATTCTCCATAGGTTAAAGTTCCTCCCGGTTTATAAGATCCATCGGGGTAACCTACGATAATCTGCTTTTCACTCATGGTTATAATAGACTCGTAAGCCCAATTTGACTTTGATACATCTGAAAATGTCTTTCCTGCTGCCTCCGCACTATTCATGGCACCCATAATTAAGATGGTGGTCATCATAATAAACGCAAATATTATACCTCTTTTAAATTTAGTCTCTGCCATTTGTCTTTCCTTTCTCATTTAACATTTCAGGTTTAATTCTTACTTTTAATTAATTCGTTTATCCATTTTTTACCATTATATACGTTTTCTAGAATTTGTCAATGCTTTTTTAATATCACCTCCAAAAAATAATTGCTTCATACCTCCTTTGACAATATTTCTTCATATTAAAAAAAACGCAAGAATCAAATTTTCCCATCTGACTCTTACGTCTCCTTATTTTCAATGAATCATCCCTCAGGCAAACTACTTGAAGCAAAATGGGATTAGTTCACCGCATTTCCATCCGGTGCAGTTGTCGTTACAAATTCACAACGTTTTCCGTTTTCTGCAAAGAGCAACATACCCTTTGACTCCATTCCCCTAAGCATTCGTGGCTTTAGGTTGGCAACCACGATAACCTTGCGGCCTAGGGTTTCTTCCGGAGCAAAATCTTCTGCCACTCCCGAAATTACCTGTCTGATTTCAGTACCCATTTGTATTTGAAAAACTAACAACTTATCAGCCTTAGGATGCTTCTCACAACTTAAAACAGTACCTACTCTAAAATCGATTTTATCAAAATCATCATATTCAATTTCTTTTTTTAATTCTAATGGCTTATTTTCCATATCGCCACCCTTTAAGGCTTCCAATGCTTCCAATTCCTCCTTTAGATCTAATCTGGGGAATATGGGTGCACCCTTTTCCGTCTTTTCATTTTTAAGCAAGTTAAAAACCATTGAATCTTCCCAAATAACAGGTTCTTTGATCCCCAGTTGGGTTCTGATATTCTGAGAAGTTGTATGCATGAAAGGGTAGATTAGAACGGAAATTACCCTGATGGACTCTGCTAAGTTGTGTAAGACCGTACAAAGTCTATCCTTCGTGCTTTCATCCTTGGCCAAACTCCAAGGCATAGTTTCATCGATATATTTATTGGTTCTCCTTACCACAACCCAAATTTCTTCCAAAGCTTGGCTGAAGTGGAATTTGTCCATATTTTCTTCCACCTTTTGAGCGGCTTGTATGGCCACCTTTTTTAAGTCTTCATCAAATTCTCCAGGCTGTAGGTCATCGGGAATAATGCCGTCGTTATATTTTTCTATCATGGAAACAGTTCTACTGACCAGATTTCCTAAATCGTTGGCCAAGTCAAAGTTCATCCTGTTTATCATGACTTCGTTGGTAAACAGTCCGTCTTGACCAAAGGTGTATTCCCTTAGCAGGAAATATTTTAAAGCATCTACGCCATATCTTTCGATAAGCTTTACTGGGTCAACCACATTTCCCTTAGACTTTGACATTTTGCCTCCATCCAAAAGCAACCAACCATGACCTAATACTTTTTTAGGTAAAGGAATTTCTAAAGACATCAACATAGCAGGCCAAATGACGGAATGGAACCTTACGATTTCCTTTCCTACCAAATGCACATCCGCGGGCCAATATTTGTTGTAGGCTTCCGAATCATCGGGATATCCCAATGCAGTGATATAGTTTGACAATGCATCTAACCAAACATAAACCACGTGGGACTCGTCGATAGGAACCTTCACTCCCCAGTCAAAGGTGGAACGTGAAACGCAAAGATCCTCTAAGCCCTGTTTCACAAAGTTCAACATTTCCTTTCTTCTGCTCTCCGGTTGTAAAAACTCAGGATTGTTTTCATATAGGTCGATTAAGCGATCTTGATATTCAGATAACTTAAAGAAATAGGCAGGCTCTGATGATTTCTCCACAGGACGACCGCAATCAGGGCATTTTCCCTCTTCCGCCTGAGTTTCCGTCCAAAAAGCTTCACAGGGAGTACAGTAAAGACCTTCATACTGACCTTTGTAAATATCCCCTTTTTCATACATCTTCATAAAGATCTTTTGAACACGCTCCTTATGACGTGGTTCAGTAGTTCTAATGAAATCATCATAGGAAATTTCCATAGTTTTCCAAAGCTCCTTGATACCCTCAACGATTTCATCTACATGCTGCTGCGGTGTTACCCCTTTTTCCTCTGCAACCTTTTGAATCTTTTGACCATGTTCATCCGTACCGGTAAGAAACATTACATCATGACCTGTTAACCTTTTAAATCTAGCCATAGCATCTACCATGACGGTACAGTAAGTATGTCCTATATGCAAATTGGAACTGGGATAATATATGGGGGTTGTTATATAGAATTTTTTGTCTGCCATATTCATTCCTCTCTTTTTTTATTATCATTTACTGATTTTTTTAATCTGTAGCTTTAATTTTAAAAGTTTATATTATCAATTTAAATATTTAATCCTATTAAATTTTTTAAATTATAATATTAATAGCTTAATATCACTTAAATTACTCAATAATTATTTTCTTTTATCAAAAAACTCCTTCGCTCCTGGGTGCAGGGGGATATCTGTAACTTCCTCAGGGTTGTTCATGTTAACCATCTCATCAGTTCCCAAGGATGCCTGAAGTTCAGTGAGTCTAGCTTCTATGGTGGTTAGCATGTTATTAACTAAATCTTTGTCTAAGTTCTTGTTTGCAAACAAGATATTCATGACAGAGACTGTATCCACTTCCTCATTTTTTCCGTAGGTGTTGACCGGAATCACATCTTCTTTATAATAAGGATATTTCTTAATTAAATCCGCTCTGGCTTTTCCTGTTATGGGAATTAACACCAGCTTTTTACTTTTATCTTTTACAATTTCATTAATGGTGTCATTGGGAACACCTCCCGTTACAAAAGCAGCATCTAACTTGCCCTCGAGGATTTGTGTCACAGCATCCTTTGGCTCAACCATTGCAACCTCACAGTCCTTATAGGACATTTCATGAGCTTCAAAAATCAGCTTTGCATTCCATTCAATTCCTGAATGCTCGGCTCCCACGCCTACCCTTTTATACTTTAAATCTTGAAAGGTCTTAATTCCCGTATCTTCCGTAGTGACAATCTGCACAAAGTTTGGATATAGCTCCATCATAACTTGCAAGTCACTACCCATACCATTCTCTCCCACAGGATCCTTGCTTTCATAAGATTGAGTAGCCACATCGAGCATGGAGATAGCTAAGTCCGCTTCGTCATTCAGAATCATGCTTAGATTCTGTGGCGAGCCGGAAGTTTCAAGGACTTCAAGTTCTACCATCTGTTTTTTTAGGGCTAGAGTAAGGGCTTGTCCTATGGTGTAATAGGAACCCATGGAATTGCCCGCTGCTATGGAGAGTTGTACACCCTCTCCTACCTTTTCAGTTTTGCCGGTCTCTTTAGCCGGAGATTTACTACATGCCGGAATGAGTAGCATTGTAAAAGCTATAAATACTATAAGTAATTTCTTCATTGATATATCCCTTCGTCTAAAAACCGCCTGCTTTAATATAGGTAGCAATGGCATTCTGTGCTGTTAATACTGTGTTTGCATAACCGGTAGAATAACTTCCCCTGTCAACACTTCCTCCTCCTTGGTTATACGCTGACAATCCTTTTATGGTATTACCGCTATATCTTTTTATTGCATTGCTGATATACATCGCCCCAAAGTCTATATTGGTTTTGGCATCCAACAATTGTCCCCCAGATATTCCATAGGTTTTCGCCGTACCCGGCATGATCTGCATCATCCCCCTGGCTCCACCCTTTGCAATGGCACCCGCATTAAAGCGGCTTTCCTTTTGGGCAATGGCCATTAAAAGCTTCTCATCCACCCCGTATACCGTAGCTGCTCTTTTAAACAAATAGGCATACTCTAAGGCTTTTGTCTCTGAAAGGCTTTTATTAAAGCTTCGCATATACTTTGTCATACCTTTCATATAGGAAGAGACATCCGCTTTAAAAAATGTCTGAGCCTTTATCTGAGAATTGGTACTGATGCAAATACCATAATAGTTGTCAAAGTAAGTGTCATATTTTAATATGTTGCTTTTGGTCAAAGCCCTTATGGGAACAAATACTGTTTTCCCGTTAGCAATCAAAGGCAACCCTTCCAAATCCAGGGTTTCCACCGCTACATCCATGGATCCGATAACGTCATCCTCTTGCTGTGCCGGACTGTAAACCAAAACAGAACCCCCATCTAGGGTTTTTCCATTAATATTCTTTCCATCATTTTTTAACCACCTGTCGGTAATATTTTTTTGAGTTGACTTAGACTTTAAAAGTTTTAAGGTGTTACTGCTCCAATCCATCTGTGCCTCCAACCCGCAAATTTTCAAAAGATCCGGGGTCATGGGCATGTACAACGCATTGTTATACATAAAAAATGAATTTTGAAGTTCATAATTGATGATCTCTTCTTGATTAATATTAATATTTTTGATAAAGAATTGTCCGTTGATCTTTTCTTCTGCATAGATGTTCACAGCAGAGAGGACTAATAGTGTCAGCATAAGCCAAGTGCATATAAGCTTTCTTGCCATAAAATCCTCCTTTTCAAAGGTACCTTTCCCCATAATTGTCTATATTTGAGGAAACCGCTTGGTTTTAATTGTCCAAGCATTCTTGAAATACGCGTTTCGGCTCCTTTGCCGAAAAATCGCCGGGGCATTCTACTATGTAATAAAGCCCTGTGCACTATTACATCATAAATGCAACGCATTTTTGATATAATTAGCCATCCACCTTTCAGCCCCTTAGCCGAAAAATCGTAGGGCATTCAAATATATAGTAGAGCCTTGCTCTATTATATCATATTTCAGAAATATGTATACCATTTTTTTCCCAAAAAGTAGCCATTTGTTAAAAATTACCAAAGTTTTTTATGTTTAAAATATTCTTAATAACAAAAAAGGAGCTATCTATTTAGATAGCTCCGACACCATTTTTTCAAACTTCATTTAAACCATTGCTATTAATTTAAATTTGAATTTAAAAATCGTTTTCTTCCTTTTTCTATAAGTTAAACTCAGCTTTTGCCTCAGCAATTGCTTCATCTAATCTATCAATAACCTTATCGATAGTTTCGTGAGACAATACTGCAGGTGGTTCGATCCTTACTGTCTTAGCATTTACTAAGGTACCTGCTGTCATAACGTGTCTCTGGAACAAGCCTTTAGTTACAGCATATCCAACTTCAGCTTCTGGGAATTCCATACAGATCAACAGACCTGCACCTCTGATTTCCTTAAGAACTGTAGGATATTTTGCCTTGAGAGCTTCAAGTTTTGTCATGAAGTATTCGCCTTTTTCTTTTGCCTGACCAGGGATATCGTTTTCAAGCATGTAAGCGATGGTTGAAATTGCAGCGGAACATGCTAATGGGTTTCCGCCGAAAGTAGGTGATCCAAGGATCCATGGATTTTCAATTAACTTGTCAACCCACATGCAAGGTCTTGCAATGATACCGGTAATGGGCATGATTCCACCACCAAATGCTTTTCCATATGTAAGAATATCGGGACATACATCCTCAACTTCACATCTCCACATGGTTCCTGTTCTTCCCATACCAGTTTGGATTTCGTCTGCAATCATTGCAACGCCATACTTATCGCAAATTTCTCTAACGGCTTTTAAGTATCCCATAGGAGGAATAATTACACCGGCTTCTCCTTGGATAGGCTCAATGATAACTCCGGCAACCTTTTCGCCAACAGCATGAAGATTTTTAATAGCAGTTTCCATTGCTTCTGCATTTCCATATTCTACGTGTTGAACTTGCTGAACCATTGGAATATAGTCTTGTCTGTAAGCGCCTTTACCTCCAACAGAGATAGCACCCATGGATTTGCCGTGGAATGCACCGATGGTAGAAATGAACCATCTTCCGCCGGTAGCTAATCTTGCAAGCTTTAATGCCATTTCATTAGCCTCTGCTCCACCGTTAGTGAAGAAACAATACTGCAGATCTCCAGGAGTGATCATTGCTACTAATTTAGCAAGATATCCTCTCAATGGATCTACTAATTCCTGTGAATGAAGTGCATAACGGTTCAATTGAGCCTGTACAGTCTTCAAAATTGCAGGATTTCTGTGACCGCAAGTGTAGATACCAAATCCACCTAAACAGTCGATAAACTCAGTTCCATAAAGATCTTCAAAGTGATCAACGGAGTCTGTCCACTCTACGAAGGTAGCATCGGTGGAAACAGATTTTCTGTACTCCAACCAACCGGGGTTTACGTTCTCGTTAAAGTTAGTAATGGATTCTTTTACGATAGCGCCTTTATCTTCTTCTGACAGTTCAGCTCCCTCGATAAATCCTAGAACTCTTTTGGCTTCTTTTAAAGCTAAGTCTTTGTTACATACAGTCATGGGTATGTCCTCCTCATTCTTTTTCTATCTCTGCACATTCAGCAGATTTATAACCTGCCTTATACTTATTCAAGTTCTATGCCAAAGTTTCATAAAATTCAAAACATAAAATGCCAAAATATTTCAAAAACGTTTTATTTCAATAAAGTTTTTAATTGATTTTTATTAGAATTATTTTTGTTTTGTTAGAATTATCAAATAATTCCGTACAATTTATTTGTAATCTTTGAGAAAATCTCAAAACTGATATATCGTTATTGAGATTTTTATACGTGATATCTTCATAGCAATATTGATGAAATCGCAAGGAATATTCCTTGTAAATAGTGATCCATTGGAGGTGGCATTGGCAAAGACACTTTTACAGATTTATCTTGCTTTAACAGCAAAAATTGTGTAATATTATTATCAAATTTATATTTAAATTATTTAATTTTATTGAAACTTAAAATGGAAAAGAGGAAATTTTGAATTATATAAAGAATGTATTATTTGGGATAATATTGGGAGTCTCCAATGTAATTCCCGGTGTCAGCGGTGGCACCATGGCCGTTATATTAAACATCTACGATAAAATTCTCTATGCTATCAGTCTGAAAAATATAAAAAAAAACCTGGTTTTCTTATCCGCTTTAGCCCTAGGTGCTATCATAGGTATTTTTTTATTCAGCAAAGTCATGTTAGCCATCTATTCCCAGTACCAATTATTTTTAAGCTACTGCTTTATGGGTTTAATTTTAGGGAGCCTACCCATGATTTATAAAAGAGCTCGCTACGAAAGAATTAAAGTAAAAAACATCTGGATTTTTATTTTAACTTTTATGGTTATGGTTTCACTATACTTTATGTTTCAAAATGAATTTGCAAATAAATCCTTAACCGAAATGGGGGGACTATCCTTATCTGTATGGGTTTGGTTATTTGTATCAGCAGCTGTCAGTGGAATGGCAATGATTCTCCCGGGGATCAGCGGATCCTTTATCATGCTCATCTTGGGAGCTTATACCATTACCATTGAGGCGATCTCAGAATTAAACATCTTTCCCTTAATCCCTATTTCTCTGGGTATGCTGGTAGGGGTACTGGGTGGCATTAAGCTGATAAAAAAAATGCTTAGGTTTCATCCCCAAGCATTATATTTTGCCATATTAGGCTTGATTTTAGGCTCGCTGCTTTATATATTTCCCGGTTTTCCACAGAATAGTATGGGAATTGTCATTTGCCTATTATTAATGAAAATTTTCGCTGTTATAACTTATTTGTTCTCGAAAAAATCTTAGAACATTCAGAATTAGAACATTCAGATAAATTTTATTAACAATAAATTTTTAATAAAATTATATTGAATCTTAATGATATACATAACTTTATCTTCTATTATATATATTCCATCAATATTTCATTCATTTTATCATTCCAAAGCTGTTCTGTAGGAATCGCTTCACATGCTTTTTTAATTTGCAGTCTCTGATTTTGGGGAATTTGATCCAATTGAGCAGGTTCGGAAATCATCATATTTCTTCTGGCAAATTGAAATTGTTTTTGTATTTCTTCTGGCAAGGAGAGGTACTTATCTATGATATTTAGCATGGTATCATGGTCTTGCTTTAATCTTCCTTCTACATTTTGCAAAAGATTAATCATATGATCGCTCACCAACCTGCCGTTACATTCAGCGGTATTTTCAATCAGAGTTCTAATCTCCTCCACTTTCTCATTCTCAGAGCAAAGCACATAGGTTCCATTTTTGTAATCCTGCCACAGTTCTGTATCTGCCTTGACCACAGCAGTTCTAATCCTTACATAATCCGGATCGATTGCCCTAACAACTCTTGCCGTTTCCAGACCATTTTCCTGAGTTAAGCCCTTGCCGCCTATCCCCGGCATAAAGTACACGGAAAGCTCAATTCCTCCTGCCTTTATGTTTTTCCCTGCCAAAATTTCCTGTTCTGCTGTTGTACCTTTATTGATAAGCTCTAAAACCTTGTCAGATCCTGATTCAAAACCTGAATGAATTCTGTTGAGACCTGCATCCTTTAAGGCTCTAAACTGTTCAGCACTTACCTTTGATAGAGTCTCAGCCCTTCCATAGGAAGTAATTCTCTCAATATGTGGAAAAGCTTGCTTTAAATATCGGAGTACCTCTTCTAGTCGCACTGCTTTTAATGCAATGGTATTGCCATCTTGAATAAAGACATTCTTACCGCCGGATGCCAACCAATTAGCCACCATCATAAAACAATGATATTCCTCATAGGTCATAGACTCGGTAAAGGCTTTTAATTTTTTTCTATTCCACGTACCGTCCTCTTCTTGAAGTTCCAAGAGAATGTCCCGATACCTTACCATAGTATCAATGTCCTCTTTGATACTATCAACGGTATATGCACGAAAGGATGAATGCTTATAAAGCCCGCAAAACTTACATTTGTTCCAGGTGCATCCAGCTGTCACTTGCAACAGCAAGCTTCTACTCTCACTAGGGGGGCGTATAGGCCCTATTCTATAGGTTCCAAATTTTTTATCTTCCATAGAAAATCCTCTTTCCATTAATGACACAAGAGTCAATTTTGAAAAACTCAACTATAAAATAAAATTATAACTTAAAAATCAAAATATTAAATAATTGATTTCTTATATTAACAAATCCGCTTTCCTGACTTGAAAAACGGATTTGTGGTAAATCATGATGGGATTAAACTGATATATCAACTTAAAATATAAGATTTATCAGTATCCGATTAATTCCTTTATCTTGTATAATTATCAAAGTATCCCTGAATATAGATGATAGGTGTTCCCTTATCTCCACTTCCGGAAGTCAAGTCGCAAAGTGAACCAATGAGATCCGTCAGCCTTCTGGGAGTGGTTCCTTGTGCCACCATGGAGTCTCCAAGGTTGCTATCCTTTTTCCTGATGTAATCAGAGATTGCTTCCTTTAGTTCTTCTCCCTTTAGATGGGCAAAGTCATTGTCAGCCAGATACTTAAGCTTTACTTCATTTGGGGTGCCATCCAATCCTTTGGTATATCCCGGTGACACTACAGGGTCTGCTAATTCCCAAATCTTTCCTACGGGATCTTTAAAAGCTCCGTCGCCGTAAACCATTACCTCAATGTTTTTGCCGGTAGCTGTTTTGATTTTTTCCTGAATAGATGTGACAAAATCCGTACAATCGTTGGGGAATAGCTTTATGGTATTTTCTGTAGCTTTATTCGATCCTAAAATGCCATATTTGGTATTATATCCACTTCCTTCAACGCTTTCTGTAAGAAGTTGATCCATGCCTACTACCACCTTTGCCCCTGCTGCCTTTAAAATTCTTTGGGTCTTTGCTCTGGTGTGAATGTCACAGTTCAGTACGCTGTCGGTGTAATCCAGTATGGTTTTAGGATTGTTGGAAAAAATAACTTCTGCCTCAGCACCTTCCTCTTCAATCAGCCCCTTGTAATAATCCACATAATTTACTCCGGTAAAGGTATGCTTTGATTTTCCGAAAAGCTCTTCAAATTTTGCCTGAGATAGGACATCTGTGTATGGATTGACATCTTTGTCCAAAAGAAGCTCGTCATCCATGAGATGATTTCCCACTTCATCGCTGGGGTAGCTAAGCATCAGTACAACTTTTTTTGCTCCTTTTGCAATGCCTCTGAGACATATGGCAAATCGGTTTCTGCTTAAAATAGGGAAAATAACACCGATGGTTTCTCCTCCTAATTTTGCTTTAACATCTGCTGCCAATTGGTCAGTGGTGGCATAGTTCCCTTGAGATCTGGCAACTACAGCTTCTGTAATGGCCAAGACATCTTGATCACCAACAGTAAACGTACCTGCTTTCTCTGCGTTGAGTACCGTATCTACCACGATCTTTTCCAGATCATCCCCTTCTCTGATAATGGGTGCTCTCAAACCTCTTACTACAGTTCCTACTAATCTTTCCATTTTCTTCTTCCTTTCTTATCTTTACTAAATATATACTTCAATATATCTAGGATCCGCTCCGGTGTCAGAACAATTATTCGCTACCTGGAGCCTTTTCTATATATCAAAGAAGAATTCGTTGCCCTGGCAAGCCTTTATGACCTCACGCAACAACTCATATATTATAACATATTTATTTTTCATTTGCATTTTATTTTTTTGAAATTTTTTTGATATGTAGGAAATATCATCGAAGATGATATGAGGTTATATCAAAGAACGTACCTTGGGGAGCGTCGCCCCTTTGCGGGCAACATGTGGAAATAGAAACCTTTGATTCCGTTATTTCCACGTCTTTTTATCAATTATTTACGTGTAATTTACTTTATCACTAATAAGAACTATATTTTTTTAGTGTTTTCTATGCTATAATATAAAAACCTTAAGTTATAAAATTATTGTGACAAAAAAATTAAGGTGAATAGAATATAACTAAGATAAAATTAATTGTTTTAGTGTTAAGAACAATTGAAGTCATTTAAAAAATATTATTGATATCAGAGTCAAAAGCCCATTATAATTAAATATTTAAAATTTAGTATACCATATTTGTTATTTTATTAAAACATATAGACTTTTTAAGATGTGCAGTTATAACATTTATAACATTAATATCCTTTGACCCCTGTATCATATATACAATTATTTAAGATTTGCATAATGGAGGAATAGAATTGATCGACAAGTTCCAGAAAAAAGTTTTGCTTCTGGCATTGCATGCCGGAGAAATCATGTTAAAAAGCGGTGCTGAGGTTTATCGGGTGGAGGATACCATCAACCGAATTTGCCATGCCTGCCGAATCCCCTACGTGGAATGCTTTGCTACTACCACAGGTATCTTTATATCTCTGGATAACGGTCAAGAAGAAAGTGATGTATACACATTTGTTAAAAGACTACACGGCTCTAAGGTTGATTTGGAAAAAATTTCTAAAATCAATAATTTTTCAAGGGTTTTCACTACTACAGATCTTTCCGTAGAGGAAGGAGCAAGCATATTATCACAAATAAATCAAATAAAACCTTACCCTCTTTGGTTAAGGCTCTTAGGAGCTGCTTTAATTTCAGCCTTTGTCTGTATGATGTTTTCTGGCACACCACTTTCGGGATTATTGGCAGGTGTTATAGGATTTTTCACTTATTCTTTTTCAGGCTTTATCGAAAAGATAGAAGTTCATAATTTTTTACGCATATTACTTAGCTGTAGTTTCTGCACATTCCTTTCTATATTATCTGTAGAACTGTTTTTAATAGATTCATATAGTCCATTGGTAATAGGCACTATAACCGTATTTTTACCGGGAGTAGCCATCACCAACGCCGCTCGTGATTTTCTTTCCGGAGATATGCTTGCAGGAACTGCCAGGGCTATGGAAGCCGGTGTATCTGCCATCGCCATCGCTTCCGGTGTAGGGTTAATTTTAAAGTTGGTAACTTTGACAGGAGGTTTTTTGCAATGATCTTCTCTCAAGTTTTTCTTTATTTTTTATACGCTTTCCTTTCTACGGCAGGATTTTGCCTCTTATTTCACGTTCCGAAAAAGCATATTTTCTTTGCTTCTTTTGCAGGTGCCTTAGGCTCAGCCGTATATAAAGGCTCTTTGCTTTTGGACAACAGCAATATCCTATCCTGTTTTTTAGGAGCCTGTATGGTTGCAATTTCGGCCGAAGTGTTTTCACGAGCTGGAAAAGAAGCTGCTACCCTCTTTATTATCCCTGGAATCATTCCCTTGGTTCCCGGTTCGGGAATGTACTATACCATGTTATATTTTCTGCAAAATGATCTTTCAAAAGCCGGAGCAGTAGGTGCGGAAACCTTGATTATGGCAGGTAGCATTGCTTTTGCCTTACTGATTGTAGCCTCAGCAAATCGGCTGCTACTTTCTGCAAAGTCTCTTATTTGGGAGTCTTTACGGAGGTAGAATAAGGTTTAATATCATAATCAAAGGGTATATATAAAATGGCTGCCACATTAGTGCAGACCTTTGTTTAGTTTAATCAAAAGAACTATGCATATGGATTTAACAATACTGAATATACTTATTATGCATTTAAAAGACTTATGGAGAATTACGATGAATGTTCCTTTAGATAAATTACCGGTAAATCAAAGAGCAAGAATTAAGACTGTGGGAGGCAAAGGGCCCCTCCGAAGGAGTTTATTGGACATGGGCTTAACCCCCAATACCCTGGTTATGGTGCGAAAGGTAGCACCTATGGGGGATCCCATGGAAATATTTTTGCGTGGATACGAGCTAACCTTGCGAAAGGTAGATGCAGCTGAAATAGAAGTGGAGGTGATTACTGATGAATGCAATTCCTGCAATCAATGCAGCGCTTGTGGGAAATCCAAATAGCGGTGTCACCACAGTTTTTAATCAGATGACAGATGGTATTACACATCAAGGTTTTTTTTCTACAGAATCTAACAAAACCAAGGAAGGTCCTGTTCGGAGGCACAAAGGTTTCAGTGTATTAGAGCTTCCGGGTACTTATTCCCTTTCGGCTTTTACTGCAGATGACTTATCTACCAGACAAATTTTGTTGGAAGGGAAACCGGATGTAATCATCAATGTGATCGATGCTTCACATATTGAACGAAGCTTATATTTGACACTGCAGCTAATGGAGCTACAACTGCCTATGGTTTTAGCTCTTAATATGATGGACGAAATTAAGCAAAATGAAGTTTATATAGATATTGAAAAGTTAGAAAAAGAGTTAACTATTCCTATAGTCCCTATATCTGCGGCTAAAAATGATGGGATTCACGATTTGATTGACTGTGCCATCAAAACTGCTCTTAACCGACAGCAACCTAAAAGGATTGATTTTTGTGACGGCCATATTCACACTGCCATTCACTCCATTGCACATTTAATCTCAGAAGATGTGGATCGCCTCCAATTGCCCTTGCGGTTTTGCGCCACAAAGATTGTAGAGGGGGATCCCCAATTAATAGCCCGATTGTCCATTCAAGATGCGGAATTGGATATTATTCAACATATTGTAGATGACATGGAATATCATCTCTGTACCGATAGGGAAGCCGCTATGGCGGATATGCGATATTCTTTTATTGATAAACTTTGTACCCGAACGGTTTTTCGGGTATCACGAGAAAGCAAAGAGCATTTGCGTTCCATTAAAATTGACAGTATTTTGACCCATCGAGTCTTTGCAATTCCTATTTTTTTCGGAATTATGTTCATGGTGTTTTGGCTAACCTTTAATGTGGTTGGGGCTTTTTTTAGTGATTTATTTTCAATAGCTATCGACGGTTTTACCGGGGTCGTAGATAACTTGCTTTATGCTTTGCACGTAAGCATTCCTTTGCATTCCTTGATCATTGATGGTGTATTTGCCGGGGTGGGTAGTGTCTTATCCTTTTTGCCCTTTATCGGGGTTCTCTTTTTCTTTTTATCAGTTTTGGAGGACAGCGGTTACATGCCCAGAGTTGCTTTTGTCATGGATAAGCTCTTGAGAAAATTAGGGCTTTCCGGGCGTTCCATCGTGCCTATGTTAGTAGGCTTCGGCTGTTCTGTGCCTGCCATCATGTCAGCTCGTTCTTTGCCTAGTGAAAGGGATCGGCGAATGACAACGATTTTAATTCCATTTATGTCTTGTAGTGCAAAGCTACCTATTTACATCATGTTTACCACAGCTTTTTTCACGGAGTATAGAGCACTGGTGATGATCAGCTTGTATCTTACAGGTATTTTAGTAGCTGTTATTTGTGCCATGATTATGAAGGCAACCATTTTTAACGGAAATCCCGTACCCTTTGTTATGATATTGCCTTCCTATAGAATGCCGGCGGCATTTAGCGTGTGGCTACGCATGTGGTCTAATGTGAAAGATTTCATAAGAAAGGCCTTTACAGTAATTTTCATTGCTACTATTATAATTTGGTTTTTTAGAAGCTTTGATTTTGGATTACATTTAGTTTCCAATAGTGAAAATAGCATGTTGGCATCCTTTGGTCGTTTTGCTTCACCCATCTTTGAGCCTCTTGGCTTTGGAGATTGGCGGGCGGCTACTGCACTCATTACTGGTCTATCTGCCAAAGAGGCCGTGGTCAGCACTCTGGCTGTTTTGGTAGGCGCTAACAGTGCTGTATCCCTGTCCTCCTTGTTGACCTCCATCTTTACTCCTTTATCGGCTTTTGCATTTTTGGTGTTCTGCCTGCTCTACATGCCTTGTATAGCAACATTAGCCACCGTAAAGCGTGAGATGGGAGGGTGGAAGAGTGCATTGGCAGTGGTGGTATTTCAAACCTCCATCGCCTGGGTCGTTTCTTTTATAATCTATCAGGTTGGATCCCTGCTGCTTCACTTTTTAGGATAACTGATATGTAGGAAATATCGTCGAAGACGATATGGCGAAGTATCAAAAAAGGTTGCCACTTAAAGCTGCGGGCTATGCCCGCACTATAACGTGGCCAAGCACTTATTATTTGGAAGCAATTTAAAAAATAATTGCAAGAATTTTCAAAAAACTCTTGCAATTATTTTTTATTTTGTTATAATAGAGTTAACAAACTACCTCTGGAACCTCCATCATCCAAAATGGAAAGTGTGGAAATCCAAAACTTAGGTTAGGAATCTCCACAGTTCACTGAATGAAAGTAAAACTGGAAAGGACAGGAAGGTTAAGAGGGCGTAGAGTAATGAAAAATTAGAAAGGAGTGAGTCCACCAGAAGTGTTAGATTCAGAAACTAAGTAAGGGCGATTATCAGCTAAAAGAACTGATAATCGCCCTTAAAAATTTGGAAATAAACTATAAAAGTTTAAAATAAACAGTATTGACTTTTGATTTAAATTTTGAGTATGTAACTTTTTCATAGCACTACCCACTTTTCATTAAGAGAGTGACTGACCGCCAACGGCAATTCTTTGTAATATAATATCAGATAACGTTGCTTTTTGCAATATAAAAGCCACTGACAAGTGACAGTGGCTTTTTGATTGATCTTATTTTATTTTCATCTTTTTCGGCGAATACCACCGGTCTTTACGCCCATACGGGTAAGAGATTTTGCAATGGCAAGCTGAGCCTTTGAAATTTCCAACGTATGATCTTTGCCGTCATCAGTATTGATCTTCAACCATTCTTCAGCCCTTTGCTTTTCACGATTAGCTCGATCTATGTCAATTTCATCAGGCCATTCTGCAGCATCGGTGAAAATAATAATATTATCCTTCACATCGATATATCCGCCTGCAATAGCAGCAATTTTAAAGTCCTTGCTGCCTTCCTCCTGAATCCACAGTTCCCCTACGTCTAAAAGCTTGCATGCCCAAGCGTGGTTGGCCATAAAGCCCTCATCCCCCGCTAAGGTTCTGGTTATGACCATCTCCACATTACCCATATAAAAGAGCTTGGAAGGCGTCACCACTTCCAGTACGAAACTCTTAGCCATTCTTCTGGAACCTTTCTACTACTTCATCTATGCCCCCTGCAAATAGGAACATTCCTTCCGGAATTTCATCGTGATGACCTTCCAAAATTTCCTTAAAGCCTCTGATGGTTTCTTTAATGGGCACATATTTCCCCGGAGAACCGGTAAATGCTTCTGCTACGCTAAAGGGCTGTGATAAGAATCTCTGTATTTTTCTGGCTCTAGAAACAACGAGTTTATCAGAGTCACTCAATTCATCCATACCTAAAATAGCGATAATATCTTGTAGATCTTTATATTTTTGAAGAACTTCCTGTACACCTCTGGCCACGTTGTAGTGTTCCTCACCGATAATAAGAGGATCCATGATTCTAGAGCTTGATTCCAGTGGATCAACAGCCGGATAGATTCCCAACTCAGTGATTGCTCTGGAAAGTACCGTGGTAGCATCCAAGTGGGCAAAGGCTGTAGCCGGTGCCGGGTCCGTAAGGTCATCCGCAGGTACATATATGGCCTGAACGGAAGTGATTGCGCCCTTCTTGGTGGAAGTAATTCTTTCCTGCAAAGCTCCCATCTCTGTTGCCAGAGTTGGCTGATAACCTACTGCTGAAGGTACACGACCTAACAGGGCAGACACCTCGGAACCTGCTTGGGTAAACCTAAAAATATTGTCTATGAAGAGCAGTACATCTTGCCCTTCTTCATCTCTAAAATATTCTGCCATGGTCAAACCGGTTAGAGCTACTCTCATTCTGGCTCCAGGCGGTTCATTCATCTGACCGAATACCATTGCAGTCTTTGCGATAACTCCGGATTCTATCATTTCTGAGTAAAGGTCGTTTCCTTCTCTTGTTCTCTCACCTACGCCGGCAAATACAGAAAGTCCCCCATGCTCTTTTGCTATATTATTAATTAATTCTTGAATTAATACGGTTTTACCTACACCGGCACCTCCGAACAATCCAACCTTTCCTCCTCTGGTATAAGGAGCAATCAAGTCTACAACCTTGATTCCCGTCTCAAATATGTGAGCAGCGGTATCCTGATCTTCAAAAGAAGGTGCAGCTCTGTGTATGGGCATCCTTTTATCGGTAGCAACAGGACCTTTCTCGTCAATGGTTTCACCTATAACGTTAAAGAGTCTCCCCAATACTTCTTGTCCTACGGGGACACTGATGGGACCATTGGTATCCTCCGCTTCCATGCCTCTGGTCAAGCCGTCCGTTGAGGATAGAGCAACGCAACGCACTACATCATCCCCTATATGCTGAGCCACTTCTGCCACAATATCTCGTCCTTCAAACTTAATAATGATAGCGTTTAATAGCTCCGGCATTTCTTCCGGTTTGAATTTAATGTCGATTACAGGACCTATAATCTGATGTATTATTCCTTTATTCAACTTTCCATCCTCCTATTTCAGGGCCTCTGAGCCACCTACAATTTCTGAAATCTCATTGGTAATCGCCGCTTGTCTGGCTCTATTGAAGTTTAATGTTAAATTTTCCATCATTTCTCTAGCGTTATCTGTAGCTGCCTCCATCGCCACCCTTCGTGCTGCATGCTCACAGGTAGCAGATTCTACGATAGCTCCGTATATCATTATTTCTACATACTTTGGCACTAGATAATTGAATACTTCCTCTACAGACGGCTCATATTCCACTTGTTTTGGTAGTTTCGGCACATCGGGATCATGGCTGATCTCAAATGGAAGCAGAGTGACAACCTTCGGTCTCTGTTCCAAAGAACTGACAAAGGACGTATAAATCAACACTACCTCGTCAATCACACCTTCATTATACATGTCAATAATCGGTTTACTGATATCATGGGTTTCCATGAAGGAAATATTCTCAGGGGGCAAGGAATATTCACTGTCTACCGTGTAACCTTTCTTCTGAAAGTACTCCTTTCCCTTGGTACCAACTGCAATAATATGAGGCTTTTCCCAGTCTTTATCAATTTCCTTTTGGGCCTCTTTTATGATATTAGAATTAAAGCCACCACATAAGCCACGGCAACTGGTAACCACCACATAGCAGGTAGTTTTAATCTGTCTGTTGCCTGCCAAATACCTTTTAGGAACTTCATCGGTATTATTAAAGATCTCCTCTATGGATTCTGTAACGTAATGAAAATATTCTCTGGTTCTCTCAAAAGTATTTTTTGCTCTTCTGAGCTTCGCTGACGACACCAGCTTCATGGCATTGGTAATGTGTTCCGTGCTGACAACACTTTTAATTCTTCGCTTGATGTCGCGCATATTGTTAGCGCCCATATCTATACTCCTCGTTTAGCAGTAAACTTATTTTTTAATAGCCTTAAACTTTTCAATCGCCGCTTTCAATTTTTCCTCAATACCTTCGTTCAGATTGCCTGTTTCCTTGATTTCTTTTCCAATTTCTGGATATTGAGTATCCACGAAATCTAACAATTCTTTTTCAAAGCTAGAGATTTCTTCCAAAGGAACATCTGCTAAATACTTATTGATTGCTGCAAAAATGATGATTACTTGATGAACTACGGATACAGGGCTATATTGACGTTGTTTGATAATTTCCATCAAAACCTTACCGTGCTCTAATCTATCTCGGGTATCTTTATCTAGATCCGATCCAAATTGGGAAAAGGCAGCCAGTTCTCTATACTGGGCTAATTCCAATTTCACCTTCCCTGCTACCTTTTTCATAGCCTTTATCTGGGCATCTCCTCCAACTCGAGATACGGAGATCCCTGCATTTACTGCGGGTCTCTGCCCGGAGAAAAACAGTTCTGTCTCCAGAAATATCTGTCCATCGGTAATGGAGATTACGTTGGTTGGGATATATGCAGACACGTCTCCGGCTTGCGTTTCTATGAGAGGCAACGCCGTTATGGAGCCACCTCCCAACTTGTCTGAAAGTTTTGCTGCCCTTTCTAAAAGTCTGCTATGAAGGTAAAAAACATCTCCGGGGTAGGCTTCACGACCTGGTGGACGCCTTAACAATAATGACATGGCCCTATAGGCTACTGCATGCTTGGAAAGGTCATCGTAAATAATCAGTACGCTTTTACCCTCGTACATAAATTCTTCTCCCATGGCACAACCTGCATAGGGAGCAATGTATTGTAACGGTGCCACTTCACTGGCTGTAGCAGAAACTACAATGGTATATTTCATGGCACCCTTTTCTTCCAAAGTCTGTACCAATTGTGCCACCGTAGATTTTTTCTGCCCGATGGCAACGTAAATGCAAATTACATCTTCTTCCTTTTGATTAAGGATGGTATCGATGGCAATGGCAGTTTTACCGGTCTGCTTGTCTCCGATAATCAGTTCCCTCTGACCTTTGCCGATGGGTATCATAGAGTCGATTGCCTTGATTCCTGTCTGTAGTGGTTCGAAAACTGATTTTCTCTGCAGAACTCCCGGTGCGGCATTCTCAATAGGTCGAGTCTTTGTTGCATTTATGACACCTCTTCCATCGATAGGCTGGCCTAAAGCGTTTACAACTCTTCCAATTAATTCCGGTCCAACAGGAACCTCTACCACTTTGCCGGTGGGCTTTACAATATCCCCTTCTTTAATCTTATTATCCGGTCCTAATATTACGGTTCCTACATTGTCTTCTTCCAGATTCAATGCCATTCCATAAACTTCACCGGGAAACTCAAGCAACTCCCCTGCCATACAGTTTTCCAGCCCGTAGATTCTAGCAATGCCGTCACCAACCTGTATGACAGTACCGAAATTGGATATTTCCAGTTCACTTTTATAGTTCTTAATTTGTTCCCTAATAACTGCACTGATCTCTTCTGGTCTCAAATTCATAGGTTTTTGCTCCTTTCTTGCTTTATCTTAGGCTTTCGCTCATTTGATTGAGTCTACCTTTTATAGTAGCATCTATCACTTTTCCATCAATAAATATGCGGACTCCTCCAATAATTTGAGGATCCAATTTATTGACTAATTTAATATTTTTCCTTAGCAAGTTCCCTGTCTTTTCCTCAAAGCTTTCCAATTGTTCTTTCTCTAATTCGTTCACCGTATAGATTACCCCTGATGTAAAACCATTGTTTTCATTTATCAGTTGATGAAAGTGTTTCACTATCTTCGGAAAATGACGGGTTCTGCCTTTGTCAATGAGCACGTAAAGAAAATTTTCCATTTCTTCTGAAAGCTGATTTTGAAAAACACTTTTAAGCACAGTCTTTTTTTCTGTAGCAGAAATTACAGGAGAATTAATAAATCCATAAAACTCAGGCTCTTTTTCAAAAAGATCTGTCAGTTGACTGGCTTCCTCCCACAATTCATCCGTTTTTCCAACATCCAACGAAGCATCAAAAAGAGCTCTCCCATATGTGAGATCAACGGTTAATTCTGCCATTTTGCATTACCTGCCTCTTCAATGATCTGGTCAATGTAAGCCTTATGGGTCTTTTCGTCTAATTCCCTCTCCATAATTTTCTGGGCGGCAAATAAGGCAAGACCGGAAATGTAATCCTTCATTTCATTAATGGCTTTGGTTCTTTCTCGTTCAATATCCTTTTCTGCCTGTAGACGTATTTGATTGGCCTTTTCATTGGCCTCGGTTATGATACTTTGTGCCTGAGCATCAGCCCGTACTTTGGCATCTTTGATAATTTCCCTGCCTTCGCTTTCAATATTTGCGATCTGTTTTTCATAGTCCTTTAGCTTTTCGTCTGCCAGACGACTCACATGATCAGCATTATCAAAGGCATCTGAGATGGCATGTTGTCTTGCCAACATAAAATTATGAACCTTCTCAAAAAAGAAATGTTTCATCAAAAGATACAGTACTAAAACTGTAATCCATATCATGACCATGGTCCAGTTCAGTTCTATCAGTTCCGCATATTTTTCCAAGCCGGTATGCCTCCTTTCAAGGTTTTATTGTCAATAATGACGGTGATTTCTTAAGAAAGGAAAGGATTTGCAAATAACAATACAATTGATGTGATAAATGCAAATATACCTGTAGTTTCTGCAACCGCCTGGCCTACCAACATGGTCTTCAAAATATCTCCCTGAGCTTCAGGTTGTCTGGCTACTCCTTCTACCGCTTTTCCGGCAGCAAAACCTTGACCCAAACCGATTCCAACTGCTGCAAGACCGATGCATGCTGCTCCTAAGGCAGAAAATGCTGCTATAAATGCGTCTGGTGTTACTTGTGACATAATAATATCCTCCTCTTAAATTTTAAAATATCCTAATGGTCTTCGTGAGTGGCAATTGCCATTCCCACAAATACCATAGTTAACATGGTAAAGATAAATGCTTGTAAAATTGGCTCAAAGACATCAAAGAAAAGATTAGCGGGCAATGGTATGACAGTTTCCAAAAATGGAATAGGTAAATGCAATGCTTCACAAGCGGTGCTTAAACCCTTAAATATCAATGCCATAACGATAACTCCACCGGTGATATTTCCGAAAAGTCGGAAGGCCAAGGAGATGGGAAAGGAGATCTCTTCAATAAGCTTAATAGGGAACATAAAGGGATAAGGATCTGCCATATGCTTAAAATGACCTGCAAGACTCCTGGTTTTAATGGAATTATATTGAATCAGAACAAAGGTGATAGCTGCCAATGCAAAAGTGGTATTCATATCTGCAGTAATGGGGCGAAACCCAAAAAGTCCCAAGGAGTTTCCAATGAGTGTGAACATGAACAAGGTTCCTATATAAGGAGCAAACTTAGAGTTGTGTTTCCCCATGGTCTCTTCAACCAAGTTATAGACAAACTCTACGATCAATTCGGCAAAGGCTTGCGCTCCCTTTGGGTATCTTTCCATCTTTCTGGTGGACCATAGTGCAAAAATAACCATCACTGCGGCAACGATAATTGCAAATAATACAGTTTCTGTAATGACTATGTTGCTATCCTTGATGGCGTATATAATTCGTGGTCCTAAATGTTCTGTAGAATGCATTTTTACTTCTCCTTTTTCTTGAAATTTTTATAATCCCAATCATCCCGATCCCAAGAATCAAGATCCTTTTCTTCATCTTCCTTATAATCGTACCAATGTTTTTTTATTTCTAGATTTTCAGGTTCCTCTCGCACAACCCTCCCTGTGGAGAATTTTGCTTTAAAACCGTGAAGATAATAAATGGCTATCTTTATCGTTACAAACCCTATGACAACTCCCACTCCACAAGGGTAGCTGGTCTTTATACAGGTATAAAAAGATACCCCATAAAATGCCAAGCGAACCATATAGCCTACAATAATGATGGAAGCGGCGGAAGCACCTGTCATAGCCGTTCTTAATGTAGCTTCCATAAGTGTAAAGTTTACGATAGAAATTGCCGTCCCTATTACTAGTCCATATGTAAACTTTAAATTTAAACCTAAAATCGGCAAGGATACCACTTCTGCTATCAATGCTACCAGAAGTGCATATTTAAATATTTGCCTTTTAAATTGGGTTAAGTCCGTATTCATGATTTCGTCTCATCCAATAAGGTCGGATTTACCATCCCCTTATTTTTTTAATTAGTGTCTATTATACAAGCTAATTGTTTTAATGTAAATAGATTATATTTTAATTTTACAGAAATTTTTAAAAGATTTACACAAAAATAATATAATTTAAAAGGTGAGAAAATCCAAACATCTTACAAATCCGATATCATGTTATTTATCCACTTTCCCGATAAAAATCTCTTTCGTGCAATGACCCATTTCACCAATTCTTCTATCTGAGCAGCCAATACTACATAGTATATGGGCAAATGCAAATATAATGCGGTAAAAAATACTAAGGGTACCCCGATAAGCCATACACTAGAAACTTCTAACAGCATGGCAAACTTTGTATCTCCTCCAGCACGAAAAGTTCCCACGATATTCATACCTGCATAAAGCTTTAAGGGCATCATGAGACCGTAGATAATTAAAATAATAATGGCATATTTTTTCCCTTCTGACGAAAAATTAAATAATTCAATGATAAAAGGAGATGCCACCATCAAAAGAACTCCCGATATCAAAGCAATTTTAATACTAAAAGCAAGAATCTTCTTTGCCTCTAAAAATGCATGCTCCATTTCCCCTCTACCTATGCGCTGTCCCACCAGAATCAACATGGCATCTCCCAGGCTGAAGATAGCCAATATAAAGATATTGAGAATAGTATTGCTGGCCTGCACCGATGCAAATTCAGTAATTCCCATTCGACCGTAAGCCGCATTAAATGTGGACATCCCCAAAGCCCACATAACTTCATTTACCGTTGTAGGCAATGCATTGGAGCTAATTTTACAGGCCAATTGTTTGCTGAAGCAAAAAAAATCTCCCAGGCTACCGGCAACCATGTTTTTTCTTCCAAAAATCATATAAACAGTAAGCAAAAGCTCCAATCCTCGGGCAATGAAGGTAGCCAATGCAGCTCCTGTCACTCCCATTTGGGGAGCCCCAAAGCTTCCAAATATAAAAATATAATTTAAAAATGTATTTAAGCCAAAGATAAAAAAGCTGATTTTCATGGGAATGCTGGTCTGCTGTGTTATCCTGAGAGTTGCAGTAAGGGGTATGGTAATTCCCAGAAATAAAAAACAAGGGGAACCCATGCGAATATAGCCGGAGCCTAACTGGATAACCTCCGGAATATCGGTAAAAAGCCTCATGATTGCTGTAGGTGCAAAGAATGCAGGTATAAAAAATAATATTCCTGCAATCATGCCAACGGTAATTGCAAAGCCTGCGGTTTTCCTAAGGCTTACCATATCCTTTACCCCAAAAAACTGGGACATAAAGGTGTTGCTTCCTCCGGTAAAGCCAAACATGAGCATCCAAAAAATAAAGAAAATCTGAGTAGCCAATCCCACTGCAGACAGCTCAGTCTCTCCCAGCTGACCCACCATAAGGTTGTCGATCAAGCTGAGGGAAGAAGCCACCAAGCTTTGTAATGCGATGGGCAATGCTACCGATGCAATAGTCTTATAAAGCTGCTTATCATCTATGGTAATTAAATCCTTGTCAATGTTATTTATGTTCATACTGTTTTAGTACTTCTATAATCCTTTCACAAGCCTTGCCATCACCGTAGGGATTATTGGCACAGGCCATATTGTTGTAAATACTCTGATCGGAAAGTAAATCCTTAGCCATACTGAAGATGGTATCCCGCTCTACACCGGCCAATTTCACTGTGCCGGCTTCCACAGCCTCCGGTCTCTCCGTTTCCTTTCGCACCACCAGGACAGGTTTACCTAGGGAAGGTGCTTCCTCCTGCATCCCGCCCGAATCCGTAATGATAAAGTAAGACTTTGCCATTAAATTTACAAAAGGTTGATACTGCAATGGCTCTATCAAGTGTATCCTCCCAGCCACTTCCCCTGCTAAGCTTTTTTCCCCCAGGATTTCTCCTGCTATGGTGCGCACCTTTGGATTCATATGCACAGGGTACACGATTTCCACATCCTCATAGGCTACTGCAATATCTCGAATAGCAGAAAAAATGTTCTCCATGTGTTCTCCCAGGTTTTCTCTTCTATGGCAGGTAACCGCAATAATTCTTTTATTTTCAAAATCTAGGCTCTGCAAAGTAGCATCCTGAAACTCATAAGGTTTGTCCGCCACTTCCAACAAAGCATCCACCACCGTGTTGCCGGTAATAAAGATCTTTTCATCGGAAATCCCCTCCTTTAAGAGGTTCTGACGATTTCTTTCCGTGGGACAAAAATGATAATCCGCTAAATGCCCCGTTAAAATTCGGTTCATTTCCTCGGGCCAGGGGGAATATTTATCTCCCGTCCTCAATCCTGCTTCCACATGACCTACAGGAATCTGCTGATAAAAAGCAGCCAAAGAAGAAGCGAAGGTAGTGGTGGTATCCCCATGCACCAGTATCAAATCCGGCTTTTCTTTTGAAAACACCTCTTCTATGCCCAGTATGACATTAGAAGTAATCTGGCTGATGGACTGATTAGGCTTCATAATATTTAAATCGTAATCCGGCTTTAATTGAAATAAATCAAGGACTTGATCTAACATTTCTCGATGCTGAGCCGTAACGCAAAGAAGAGACTCTATCCCTTCTGTCTCACTTAATTTCTTTACAAGGGGAGCCATTTTTATAGCTTCCGGTCTAGTGCCAAATACAGTCATTACTTTCATTTTTGCAGTTTCCTTTCGTTTCGTTCTTTTTCTGCAATGTTAATGGCTTTCAGATTTTGTAAGCCACTTGTGCTAGTATCCGTGATAAATACATAAATAAGGGTAGCCGCTATGAGAAAAAGCAATCCTGACTCGATGTACAAATCCCTACTGATTAAAATTGCCGAAACTCCCACCGTTCCGCTGATGCAGTAAAGGGTGAGGACTGTTTTTTTCTGCCCTAAACCCACCGCCATAATTCTGTGGTGTAAATGTCCTTTATCAGCTTCCATAATAGGGCGCTTGTTGATTAATCTTCTTAAAATGGCAAAGGTGGTGTCAAAGATAGGGATGGCCAAAACCAAAACAGGAACCACCATGGCCAACATAGTTGCACCTTTTACCGGTGTCATAACGGACAGCCCCGCCAGCATAAATCCTAAAAACAAGGAACCTCCGTCCCCCATAAATATCTTTGCCGGATTAAAATTATATGGAAGGAATCCCAAGGCACCTCCTGCAATAGCAAGCATTGCCATGGTAATATCTAAATAAGAGGTAATAAAAGCGGTATAAGCGATGCAGATAGAAGCAATGAATGCAATCCCTCCGGCCAAACCGTCCAACCCATCTATGAGGTTGATGGTATTTGTGATTCCTACAATCCAAATTACAGTAATGACAAGGCTGATGATCCAAGGGAAATGCACAAATCCATCTCCAAAAGGATTAGCCATAAAGGATATCCTAACGCTGAACTGAAAAAGAATCACGGCGCAGATAATCTGAAACAACAGCTTTACCTTGGCCGGCATTCCTTTCAGGTCGTCCACAATGCCTACGATAAATATGAGGCTTCCACCTGCAAGTATGCCTATGATCTTTGTGTCCAAAGGCATAAAAATCAAAATAGAAAGCACGGTTCCCAAATAAATGGCCATCCCCCCAAAGCGTGGCATAGGCTTGGTGTGCATTCGCCTGTTATCTTTGGGAATATCCACTGCACCTATAAGAGGTGCAATCTTAATGGCCACAGGGGTCAGTAGCAAAGCCAAAATAAATGCCGATAAAAATATATAGAGTAATTGGTTCATTATGATTCCTTTCGATCGCCGAATATTTCAATATGAAGACCGGCTTCATTCAGTATGTCTAAGGACAGCTGGTCGGGATATCCCTCGCGAACTACAATTCTTTTTATGCCGGCGTTAATAATCATCTTTGCGCAAATGACGCAAGGTTGGTGTGTCACGTAAATAGTTCCAGTAGCTATGCTTTGTCCCAAATGAGCGGCTTGAATAATAGCATTTTGCTCGGCGTGTAGAGCCATACATAGCTCATGCCTCTCTCCCGAGGGAATGTTCATCTTTTGCCTAAGGCATCCACCTCGGTCTTCACAATGTTTAATCCCCATAGGTGCCCCATTGTAGCCTGTAGCCATGACTCGGTTATCCTTAACGATGACTGCACCTACCTGTCGCCTCATGCAAGTGGAACGGCGAGCAGTTAAGTCTGCCATTTCCATAAAATATTCATCCCAACTTGGTCTGTTCATATTATTTTCTCTCCTGCGTATTAATTTTACTAAATTTATATTTTAAGCTTGTCCCTTAAAGACCATGTTAGCTACTTTCACCGTATCCATGGCATCCTTGCAGTAGTGATCCGCACCGATATCCTTTGCATAGGATTCCGTAAGCACCGCACCACCCACAGCTACCACACAATCTAACCCGCTTTGTCTCAAAGCCTGGATAGTTTTTTCCATATTTACCACGGTTGTAGTCATCAAAGCTGATAATCCCACCATCTTGATGTTTTCATCTTTTGCAGCCTGAACCACTTTATCTATGGGCACATCCTTGCCTAAATCAATGACCTCGTAACCGTAATTTTGTAGCAATATTTTCACGATATTTTTACCTATATCGTGAATATCTCCTTGTACAGTTGCCAAAATCACTCGTCCATAGCTCATAATTTGCCCGGATTTTTCCAAGGCAGGTTTGATGATTTCAAAGGCACATCGCACCGTATCTGCGGATTTTATGAGCTGAGGCAGATAAATATCTCCCACCTCATAGTTTTTTCCTACCTTCTCCAGTGCAGGAATAATAATGGACTCCACGATTTGCAAAGGTTGGTGCTGTATGAGCAGAGCTTCCGTCACCTGAGCTGCCTTATCCTGAAAGCCTTCCAAGATAATAGCCTCCATTTGGTCATGAAGATTTATTTCACTCTGTTCTTTATTTATGTCTAAAACCAAGGGAGCTTTTCCTTGTTCACCTTGGTTATCAATCTTTTCTTTATTTTGGCTTTTCTCCCCATATAATTGAATATATCTGCCGGATTCTAAATCCTTACTGCTGAGTACTTCAAAGGCTCGAATGGTATCCACATATTCGGTAACCGTAGGATCCGTAATGGGCGCATCCAGCCCCGCTTCCAGAGCCATAGCCAAAAATGTTCTGTTTAAAAGCTTTCTTTCTGGCAATCCAAAGGATATGTTGCTAGCTCCTAAGGTGGTCTTTACCCCAAAGAGGGACTTCACTTGACGAATGGCCTCCAGAGTATCCTTTCCGGCATTCTGTTGAGCAGACACAGTCAGAGTCAAGCAATCCACAATAATTCTGTCTCGAGAGATATTATACTTTGCCGCCTCTTCAATGATCCTCTCTGCAATGGCAATTCTTTCCTCAGTAGTTTCCGGCAGTCCCTTTTCGTCTAATGTCAAGGCCACTACACAAGCCCCATATTTTTTTACGATGGGAAAAATGCGATCCATAACTTCCTGCTTACCGTTTACAGAGTTGATCAGAGGTTTGCCTCGATACACTCTGGCGGCCGCCTCAATGACATCTGCATCTGCACTGTCTATCTGTAAAGGTGCGTCGGTCAAATCTGAAAGTCGTCCCAATACCGTTAACATCATTTTCTTTTCATCTATGCCTGGTATTCCCACATTGACATCCAAGATGTGAGCACCCCCGTGCAGTTGGGACAACGCTTCACTTTCTACGTAGGATAAGTCTTGATTCAGAAGAGCTTCCTTCAGAAGCTTCTTTCCCGTAGGATTGATTCGCTCACCGATAATACTGATTTCATCCCCTATAAATACAGTCTTAGTACAGGAGCTTACCGCCGTAAAACCCCTTCCATTATCCAATTCATCGTCTATTAGCAATTCACTATCATACTTATTTATCTTTATATCGCCTATTAACTTTTTACGATTAATTTCTTTGCTTAACGCTTTAATATACTGTGGATTTGTACCGCAGCAGCCTCCTACTACAGATACTCCTGCCTCAACCATTTCTAGCATGGCTTCTGTAAAATCTTCGATCTTCACATCGTATTGTACTTGTCCATCCACAAGTTTTGGTAAACCTGCGTTGGGTTGTACCATCACAGGAATTTTGGCGTATTTTAACATTTCCTTAACGATGGGAATCATATCCTTAGGTCCCAAGGAACAATTGGCACCGATGGCATCGATGTTCAAATCCTGCAGAACGTTAATGGCAGTGATAGGGTCGGAACCCATGAGGGTTCTGCCGTTATCCTGAAATGTCACCGTACACAAGACAGGCAAATTGCAATTCTCTTTGACCGCTAATATAGCAGCTTTTAACTCGTAGATATCCGTAAAGGTTTCTAAAATAATAAGATCCGCGCCGGCCTCAGCTCCTGCGATCACCTGCTCCTTAAACATGTCATAGGCCTCTTCAAAAGTCAGTTCACCTACAGGAGCCATGAGCTTTCCAATCGTTGATAAATCCAATGCTACAAATTTTTCGGGTTTGATTCCTTTATTATATCTGTCAGCAACTTCTCTGGCAATTTTCACAGCCTGATGAATTACCTGCTCCACAGTATAACCTGACCCTTTTAGTTTTAGGCGATTAGCCCCAAAGGTATTGGTGCAAACCAAATCGCTTCCGGCTTCATAATAGGCCTCAAAAAGCTCCTGCAAGGTCTCTACATGCGTGAAGTTTAGCAGCTCAGGAATAAGACCTGCATCGATTCCCTTGCTTTGAAGCATGGTTCCTAAAGCACCGTCGCATACAATAATTTTCCTACCCAATAACCTTTTCATCCCTGAAGCCTCCTAATGTTGTTGATATTATTTAAAATTCTTTTGGCAGTATCCGGTTTATTCATGGTATAGAGATGAATCCCTCGCACTCCATAGGCCATCAAGTCGATAATCTGCTCTATGGCATAGGCTTCTCCTGCCTCTTTTAATGCTAAAGGGTTATCCTCATATCTATCTAAAATACGTTGAAACTTCGGTGGAATCGCACATCCGGAAAGTTGTGTAATTCGAATTATTTGTTTTTTATTCAGTACCGGCATAATTCCTGCCGAAACAGGTACATCAATGCCTGCAATATCCAGTTCTTCCATAAAGCGATAAAACAGCTCGTTGTCAAAGAAGAGTTGGCTAATAAGATAATCAGCTCCCTTATCAACTTTTTCCTTTAAGTGCTTAATATCCTTTGCTTTGCTTTCACAATCGATATGCCCCTCAGGATAGCAAGCGGCTCCGATGGAAAAGCTCTGCTCATCTCTTACCTCTTCTATCAGCTGAGCTGCATAGTGGTAATGTAGAGGGTCAGGAAAAGAAAAATCCGGATCTTCCGGTATGTCACCTCGAAGAGCCAAAACATTTTCAATGTTTTCATCTTTAAGCTCTTGGAAGATTTTGCGAATGTCTTCTTTGGTGGAAGATATGCAAGTAAGATGTGCCAAGCTTTCAATACCATATTCATTTTTGATCTTGGATGCGATTTCAATGGTCCTATCCTTCGCCTTTCCACCGGCTCCATAGGTCACGCTGATAAAATCAGGATTTACACCCTTAAGCTCCTCCAATGTCTGAAGGATGGTTTCCACCGGTGAATCCATTTTGGGTGGAAAAACCTCAAGGGATATAACCGTTTTTTTATTTTCAAATATATTTTTAATTTTCATTTTTTTATCCTTTTTTACTTTTCTTTCTTACCCTAAGCCTACACTGAAATTTATTCTAATGTTTCATATGAAATTATCTTTAGTTAAATGCCTTTACCTCTATGAGTTAGCAATGTATGAGTTTATCTGATTGTACCAATAGGTTGAAAATAAACCTTGTCCAAGTACAACCCCTGAGGAGGCGCTGTATGCCCTGCCCGACTTCGATCCCGGCTCTCTATGATCCCAGGAATGTCATGGCAATTCAGCTTGTCCATGCCAATATCTATCAAGGTGCCTACCATGATCCTCACCATATTATATAGGAATCCGTCCCCGGTAACAACCATTGTTATAAAATTGTCATTTGTTTTTTCTTTTTCCAAATAAATCTCAAATTGATAAATCGTTCGCACCGTACTTTCCTTAAGATCACCCCCCTGGGCTTGGAAACATTTAAAGTCATGGGATCCTAAAATATAGTCGGCACCCCTTTGCATTTTTTGTATGTTTAATTTCTTATGGAATTCATAACAATAATTTCTTGTGAAAATGTTGGGATTAGATGCATTTCTGATTTTATAAATATAGGTTTTACCTTTGGCATTAAATCGAGCATGAAAATCCGGAGAAACTTCTTCTGCGTTGATAATCCTTAAATCTGCCATGGAGCTTTTAATAGAATACTTTTTTGTTAATCGATTATTAATAACCCTAGCCAATTTCTCTGTAGGTATGAGAATATCTGATTTAAAATTGGCTCTCTGACCATAGGCATGGACACCGGCATCCGTTCTGCTGGTTCCATTTAATTTGATTTCCCGACCTAAAACCTCTCCAATGGTCTTTTCCAGTTCCCCTTGAACAGTCCTCTGACCTGGTTGCTTTTGCCATCCCGCAAAATGCGTCCCATCATATTCAATTGTAAGTAGAATATTTTTCATGTAATTTTTCTACCCCTTAAGAGAAGTTGCCCTTCATTTAAATATACATAATAATCCTATTCGTTTGTAAACACTTTGTCAAGCTTAAAATTAATACTTTACAGCATCTAAAAATTATGGTAAACTGCAAGTGGTTTGTGGCGTTAAAAGGAGAAATATTTTGGATAAAAAGGCTATCAAACTATTACAAATTCAATCTTGGCAGCTTCAGGAATACGAACGCTTATTGGCAAAAAAAGATGCGTATTTATCGGCTGCTTTCCATGAGATTAGAAATCCCATCAACTCTCTGATGAATTTAATTGAGGGGGCAAAGAAATCTCAATCTATAAACCAATCGCAAGAGGATCAAAGTTCTTTTTTGGACGGGCTTTATGAAGCTTCTGAAAATCTTTTATCAATGATTAATGACGTTTTAGATAACATGAAAGTGGATGCTCGTAATACCCGAGGTGAAAATCAAAGATTTTCCTTACTCAGGATGATGCTCGAATTGGAATCTATTTTTATCCCTCAATTTAGTCAAAAAAATATTAAATGGATATCGGATTACAGTTTTTCCTCCCAGCTTTTCATTCAGGCAAACAAAGGACAACTCATCAGAATTCTAAACAATTTAATTGGCAATTCCTTAAAGTACACAAGCCACGGCACCATTTGGGTAACGATTAAGGCTTTGGCTTTTACCCAAGGTAAGGTTACCTTGGAATTTTCCATTAAGGATACGGGAAAAGGCATAGATTCCTGGCATTTAGAATATTTATGCGACAGTTTTATTCAAATAGAAGAATCGGGGGAAGATATTCCCCTGACAAAGGATGTGAAGAATAGCTCCGGATTGGGTTTGACCATTTGCAAAGGCCTGATTCAAGGAATGGGAGGTCAACTTAGCATTTCCAGCAAAGTAGGGGAGGGAAGTTGTTTTTCTTTTGCCATTACGGTACCCGGTGAAAAGAGTACAGATTCCATTTCTTTAAGCCATGATTCAAAGGAACCTGTTATACCCGAAAAAGTTTCTTCATTAAATATGTCTGTTTTATACGTGGATGACGATTTAACCAATGGACGGCTAATGGTGCAAGTTTTAGAGAAAGCAGGAATTTCTTGTGATTTGGCAACTAATGGATCTGAAGCGTTAAAATTATGCGACTATCTACCTAAAAATTACTATAGTATGATTTTAACGGATTTTTACCTACCGGATATGACAGGCTCGGACTTTTCTTTAATAATAAAATATCACTTTAAAATTCTATGCCCCATCATTTGCATCAGCGGAATTAGTATAAATGAGTTAGAAAGTCATCATGTTAGGATAGGTAAGGAAGAAAAATTTCAAGATTTTATTAGCAAACCCTTTAGCATTCCACAACTTTACAGTATAATTTCCAAATACTACAATGATCCTTTTGTCGATGAGTTTGGTCAGATTGAATTTGCTGCTGAATTAAATCCAAAAATGGCTGAGCTTTCCTCACACGAGTTTGCTGCTCAAATAAATCCCGAACTTAAAGAGTTTATCGAAAAACATAGAAAGAAGTTTCAGGAAAATTATTCAGATAGTGCTGAGAAATTTGCCAATCTCATTAACCGAGAAGATTTTGAAGGCATTAAAAAATATGCACATTATTTAAAAGGTCTACTGGGACTATTGAAGTTTGATGATCTACTTAGGATTGTAAGCAATATTGAAAAGCAGGCAGCTGAAAAGCAGGGTGATTTATTATTAAATGAAATTCAGCTTTATTCGGAGAAATTAAAAGTCATATTGCAAATGTAAAACACAAATTTAATTATGATACTGGGGTCAAAAGCCTAATAATATTAAATTTTTTAAATTTATCATACTATGTATATTAATTCATCAATATATTAATTCATCAATATATTAACACATTATATTGTAGTCAATAATATTATTTATATCTTTTAATCCTCGTATCTTAGTTATTAAATTAATATAATACCACTTTTTTTCAGGCAGTTTCACGAAGGGAAAAAAACCGAGTTCTTGCAGCAGTGTGTTTTCCCTTCGGAAACTGATCTTTCATTTTAAATTTTAAAAGAGCTTTTCAAATCTACAATTCGATTAAATACTTTTTCTGAATCGGTGCAAAGCTTTTCATCAGCGATATAGTAGCCGTGCCTGAAAAATTGGAATCTTTCCATGGGCTTTACATTCTGCAAAGATGGTTCTCCGTAAGCCTCCACCACTTCCATGGAGTGATCGCTCATGACGTTTTCCCCGGCTTCATTTTCTATCATCAGGTGGGAGTAGTTTCTAATCTTTATCTTTACTGCGGTTTTAGCCTCCACCCAATGAATGGTTCCCTTCACCTTTCGCCCTTCAAATCCACTACCGCTTCTGGTTTCAGGATCGTATGTGCAATTTAGTTGAAGGATATTTCCTTGCGCATCCTTCACCACCTCTTGGCAGGTAATGAAATATGCCCCTTTAAATCGTACTTCGTTACCGGGGAAAAGTCGAAAGTACTTCTTTGCGGGAACTTCCATAAAGTCTTCCCCATCGATATACAACTCACGGGAGAAAGGAAGCTTTCTCGTTCCTGCTTCAGGGTTGCTTCCGCTGTTTTCTATATCCACCTCTTCTTGCTGATCTTCTGGATAGTTGGTAATCACAACCTTTATGGGGTTTTCAACCACCATCCTGCTTTCCACCTTTGGATAAAGATCCTCACGAATGCAGTGCTCTAAAAGTGCAATATCCACGGTGCTATTGGCTTTGGAAACCCCTATTCTTTCGCAGAAATCACGGATGGCTTCCGGTGTATAGCCTCTTCTTCTGAGACCTGCAATAGTAGGCATCCTTGGGTCATCCCAACCTTCCACCTCACCGTTATCTACGAGGGCTTTCAGATACCTCTTGCTCATCACGGTATTGGTGAGATTCAATCTGGCAAATTCTATCTGCTGAGGGGGTTTTTCCCATTCCAATTCCTGCAATACCCAGTCGTATAAGGGTCTATGATCTTCAAACTCCAAAGTACAGATGGAATGGGTGATCTCTTCTATGGCATCCTCAATGGGGTGAGCATAGTCGTACATAGGATAAATGCACCACTTGTCCCCTGTGTTATGATGGTTGGCATGGGCGATTCGATAGATGACAGGATCTCTCATGTTCATATTGGGAGAAGCCATATCGATTTTAGCTCGCAAAACTAATTCTCCGTCTTTATATTTTCCCCCCTTCATCTCTTCAAAGAGAGTCAGGTTTTCTTCAATGCTTCTATTTCTACTAGGACTTTCCTTTCCCGGTTCCGTTAAGGTGCCTCTGGTAGCCTTCATTTCTTCCGGGGAAAGTGCGCAGACGTAGGCCTTTCCTTTTTTTATCAGTTTTACAGCACATTCATACATGGTGTCAAAATAATCGGAGGCAAATAGGAGCTTATCCCACTGGAATCCCAACCATTCCACATCTGCTTTGATGGAATCCACGTATTCAGTATCCTCTTTCACTGGATTGGTATCATCAAAACGCAAATTGCATTTTCCTTTATATTTTTTTGCAGTAGAAAAGTTTAGGCAGATGGATTTGGCATGTCCGATGTGTAGATAGCCGTTAGGCTCCGGTGGAAAACGAGTATAAATATCCCGATCCCCATAAGTCTTATTTTCCAAATCTTTTTCGATCATATTGTGAATAAAGTTGGAATTTATATTTTTGATTTCTTCCATTAAAAATCCTCCTAAAAATTATTTTATTAGATGGGAGATATGCAATACTCGCTGTACCCCAAGTGCGGAAAGGTAGGTTATGCATTGGCATATCTAAAAATTGTAGAATTCCGCAAGGGGTTCTGCGTGTATTGCATATCTCTTCATTTTATTTATTTAATTTTCCTTTTATTTTTAATTTTAATCTTCAATTTTTCATTCTGCACTCCGGTGCGGAGAGGTAGGTTATGCATTGGCATACTTAAAATTATAAAAATCCGGAAAGGTTCATTTTCTCTTTAACTCTAACATTATAGCACAAATCCTTATTCAGTAAAGTAGTTTTATGAATTCCTTTAGGCTGTCGTTGATAAATTTATTTTTATGGTAGATGAGATAAAATTCTCTGAAAAAACGCATGTCCTCTATGGGAATCTTTCGTAGAGTACCCTCCGCCAGCTCCTGTTGCACGAGCATTTGTGAAATAATGCTCAGCCCTCTCCCCCTTTTCACTGCTTCTTTGGTAGATTCGATACTGTTACAGATCCAATGATTATCCACCTTTACATTATGCTCATAGCACTTATTGTCAAACAAGGCTCGAGTTCCACTCCCCGGCTCCCTGAGGATAAAGGCTTCACCATTGAGCTGCTTAAACTTGATAAGCTTCTCTTTGGCAAAGGGATGTTTGGGATCAGATATTAAAATCAATTCATCTTGTTTAATTGGAAATGAAAGGAAATCATCGCTTTTTGCTCTCCCCTGAATAATGGCTAAATCCAATAAGTTTTTCCCAATCATTTCTTCAATGGCCATGGAATTATGTATAATCACATTGAGCCTATGGCCCTTGTGCTGCTCTAAATAAGAATCGGCCACCTCATTGATAAAACAGGTTCCGGCAGTTACAGTGGCTCCGATTTTCAATTCCACTTGATGAATGCTTTCCCTCATGTCCTTTTCCATCTTTTCCTGAAAGTCCAATAAATGTCGTGCATAACCTTCCAACTTTTCTCCTTGGGAAGTCAAATATAGTTTTTTAGACAATCGCTCAAAGAGCTTAACTTCAAAGTAAGCTTCCAATTCACTAATGGCTTGACTTACAGAGGGTTGAGAAATAAATAATTGTTCTGCGGCCTTACTCATGCTGCCGAAATCTATAACTGCAATGAAGATTTTCAAATGTCGTATAGTCATATGAGATCCCTTCCTCCAATATTTTAAGTTTAAATATAAGATAGTCTTATTGAATTCTTTTTCATTTATAGGCTAATACCTATGACTTTTATCATATTTTAGTATTTTACAATAGATAAATCAAGTGTTATTATCAAGCTACAAACTTTTTCAAAGAAAAACGGAAATTAGGAGGAGAAAATTATGTATCAAAGACATTACACAGGTAAAATCGAATTGGCTGTATTGG
>CAYWVS010000012.1:0-53742 GCA_964461765.1 uncultured Anaerovorax sp. | reverse complement strand
GGCTTTACTTTCTGAATTTTTAGATTTAGAAATGATTGCAAATTACTTTGGTGCAAATAGTGTTTCATTTTTGCCATTAAAAGAGTTTAAGGATAATTTAATTACGATTACTGATCAAATGTGTTATGAGTGTTTTTATGATATAAATGAAAGTGAGGAATAGCATCATGAAAAAATTTCTGCCAACATCTTTTTTTACTGTTTGTTTTATTTTGTTTCTAACTCCTGTTAGCCATGCGTACCTTGACCCGGGTACCAGTACATATGTCATTCAGATTATTGCAGGTGCAGTGATTGCAGCAGGAACTACCATCGGCATTTACAGGCATAAGATTAAAATGTTCTTCAGAAACAGAAAGAAGAAATAAAGGTTTGTTAAACTAAAAGAAATTGAACCAATAATAGTAAAGGGACTGGTAGCATTGTTAAAAACCCATAATAGAGGAAGTGTCTGGTAAGTTTAATAAACAAAAACATTAGATCATTTTATATTGCATCAAGGAGAGGACTATGCCAATCAACGTCAGAAAATCAAAAAATTTGGGAAAAGGCTTTCGAGCTACAGCAAGCAAAAGCGGTGCAGGTCTCAGCTTTGGTATAAAGGGTGCCAGAGTGTCTGTCAATAAAAACGGAGTACGGGGGAGTGTGGGAATCCCGGGAACCGGTGTATCCTACTCAAAGACAAAATCCTTTCCCAAAAGCGGTCCCCTGAAATCCATTGCAAAGATAGTGTCTGCCTTAGGGCTTGTGATACTTGTCTTATATTTTCTTTATACAATGTTTATTTTGTAGTAATCATATAATTTTAATAAAAGAACATAAAAATGTTTACATTTTATTCCAAAAATGATATATTTATATAATAACTTTGATGTAATAAGTAATTGCAAAAATTATATAGATAAAGTATTATGAAAGGGATAAGATGACCAACGTAAGAGACACAGCATTTAAGAAAGTATTAGAAGAACCGGAATTATTTATACAGTTTTTAGAGGACTTTGTGGAAATCGATCTTCTAAAGGGAATTAAGTCAGAAGATGTGGAGGATGTATCGGAAAGGTTTTTACCCCTCATTTCGGAAAATAAAGATGGAGACACCATCAAGAGGATTAAGATAAAAGGGCAAGGAGAGCCTCTCTATGTAATTGGAATTATAGAACACCAATCTCATAACAACTTCAGGATGTCCTTTAGAATGCTTCAGTATATCGTTTACGTATTAGAGGATTACGAGAAAGAGGTACGGGGGCAGAGCATGTCAGACCCCACAATGTTAAAAAACTTTAGATATCCCCCGGTTTTACCCATAGTTTTCTATGACGGAATAGAAAGTTGGACAGCCGAGACCAACTTTAAAGACAGAGTTCACCTCAAGGAGATCTTTGATATATACATACCCAGTTTTGAATATATGGTTATCAATTTATCAAACTACACCAGAGAGGACTTGATTAGTCATGGAAATATTTTGTCTTTGGTAATGATAATTGATAAACTTAAAAGCTCATCGGAATTTAAAGAATTAAAGGATTTACCCAAGGAGTACTTAGAAAATTTAGAAAGCAAGACTCCACAGCATATATTAGAAACCTTAAAGACAATCGTTGATTTACTGCTTAGGCGGATAAATGTAGGAAAAGAAGAAAGAGAAGTATTCACGGATAGAATCAAAAGAAGGGAGATTACAGATATGTTTGCATGGGCGGATGGATTAGATATTCAAGCAGAGCGAAGAAAGACAGAAGAACAGCGGAAAGAGACAGAAGCAGAACGCAAGAAAGCAGAAGCAGAACGCAAGAAGGCAGAAGCAGAACGCAAGAAGGCAGAAGCTGAGAAGAGAAAAGCAGAATTTATGGCACAGAGAGCAGAAGCCGAGAGTAAGAAAGTAACTCTACTAGAAAACAAATTAATCGATGCTGAAAACGAGCGAAAAAAAGCAGAGCTTCGTGTAAAGGAACTGGAAGCATTGCTAAATTACCGACTAAATGAGGAAGTATCTGAGTATACATGCAGGTAAACATTCCTGCACAAAAAAGAACAAATGTTTTTGACATTGGTACATATTTGGTGTATTGTTTAAGTTGATAGCATATAATAACTTATAGAACAAACATCCGGGAGGGAAAAAGATGGCAACAGTTTTTGATGTAGCAGAGTATATTTTAGGAAAACTTGGATCGGTCACAACTATGAAACTTCATAAGCTTATTTACTATTGCCAAGCATGGTCATTGGCATGGGATGATGAACCCATCTTTAAAGAAGATTTTGAAGCATGGGCTAATGGGCCGGTATGTCCGGAATTATTTAATAAACATAAGGGGAGATTTTCAATTGAAAAACGGTTTTTCAAAACCTTTACAAAGGAAGTTACTTTTAGCCCTGAAAATATAGAGACTATGGATGCGGTTATAAGAGACTATGGAAATAAGTCCCCACAATGGCTTAGCGATTTAACCCACAGTGAAGACCCTTGGATAAATGCTAGGAAAGGAATAGCACCAGGGGCAAGTTGTAATAACATTATTGAAAAGGAGAGTATGCGGCAATACTATGGAGGTCTTTAATTTTGGTTAAAGCTAAAGATAAAAGAGCTATTCACAAGGCCATTAAAACAGAAAAGCAAACAAAATATTTAGGGGATCCTAACAGCTACATGACTCAAAACCCTTCTTGGATATTTTCTGGAATTGATACAGAATGTTGGACAATTCATGAAAAATTTTTCTCAAATATTTGCAAAAACTACAAGACTATGAAAAGATGACTTGGCATGATATTATTTCTGCAACAAAGGGTGGGATGTCTTCCGAAGGAAGCAAAAGCCATAGCATATCTATTGACCGTCTATGCATTAAGGCTCAAAAACGGCTTAGAGAAGGTTTACATATTTATGAAGATAATATTTTTTCTCTAAGGCTCTCAGGTAAAGAAAGAGTGTTTGGAATTTTAACATTAGGTGTTTTTCGAATTATTTGGTATGACCCAAACCACGAAATCTGCCCTATTGAAAAAAGAAATTAAGTTTTTATAGTAAGCAAAGACCCCCAAGAACTGAAATTCAAGCCACAGTAAAAGGCCACCCAAGAACTGGGCAGCCTTTACCTGTCAACGAAAGCGTAACCTCCGCCATCACCGGTTGTGAATAAAGTTTAGTGTAAATGGAATAATCATCCAACTATTTGGGAATACTTTTGTTGTAGTTTAAACGAGGCAACGCGGGAGCGCGACCTCACGCAGCTACGGCTTATACGGTGAAGCGGCGAGTCTTAGGCTTGCCGTTTTCCAATATTCACCGGTAAGTCCAGAGCGAATAAACTCCGGGAGTTTGAGGGCAGAGCCCTCAAAGCAACGCTTATGCTACAAATCTTTCTGCAAAGAATATCATAATTTGACTATATACAATTCCCCAATCTCGTGCCGGCATAGTCCATTTCTTAGTGATTTCTTTCACTGATAAGAAAACTACCTTTCGTATGGAGTCATCGGTGGGAAAAATTGCTTTTGTTTTGGTAAACTTACGCACCATGCGGTGATAAGCTTCAACAGCGTTTGTGGTATAAATCAGATGCCGTATTTGTTCCGGAAACTCAAAGAATGTGGTGAGATCAGCCCAATTTGCATCCCAAGAACGCATGATAGACGGATACTTCTTATCCCATTTTTCCCGAAATTCTTCCTTGGCATACTCGGCATCGTCAAGATTTACTGCTCCGTAAATCTTTTTTAAATCAGCACAAATTTCTTTTCTGTCCTTATATTGTACAAATTTTGTGGAGTTACGAATTTGGTGGACAATACAAAGTTGTTGTTTTGTATTGGGGAATACTGCGTTTATTGCTTCCCCAAGCCCTTTTAAGTTATCGTGACAAGCAATGAAAATGTCTTTTACACCACGTTTTTTCAGGTCAGAACAAATAGAAGCATAAAAGCTTGCCCCCTCGTTTTCAGAAAGCCATATCCCCAGGATATCCTTCTGACCGTTCATATCAATCCCTAAAACGGAATACACGCATTTGTTGATGATTTGGTTATCTTTTCGACTTTTGAATACAATTCCGTCAAAATAGATAATTGGGTACACCGATTCAAGGGGGCGGTTTTGCCACTCATTTACTTCCGGTAAAATTTTATCGGTAATCTTTGAGATCATTGTTTGAGGGATTTCTGCACCGTATATTTCCCTTAAGCTATCCTCAATATCTCGCTGGCTCATACCTTTTGCATACATAGCCATGATTTTTTGCTCTATTTCATCTGTTCGAGTTTGTCTTTTATCAAGTACTTGCGGTTCAAACTCACCATTTCGATCCCGTGGTATCACTATTTCCGATTCGCCGTAGTCACTAATGATGGTTTTCCGATTGTAGCCGTTGCGGCTGTTGCCACTATTATTGCCATCTACACTATGCTTTTCATAGCCCAAATGCTGATCCATTTCAGCTTCAAGCATCTGCTCTATGGTTCCTGCAAAAAGGCGTTTGAGTTTAGACTGAATATCTCCAGTGCTTTGGCAGTCTTGCATGAGAAACTTTACCAGTTCCATTTCCTTATCCGTGAGAATGTTTTTTGATTGTCTCATTTTCTTAACCTCATCTTTTATTATGGAGATTATTACCATTTACACGGATTATTATTCAGCCTCCCATCACCGATTAATCAACAAGGATAATCGTCTTTGATTTTAGCAATCTTCTTTGCCAAATCTTTTTTATGCTCCAAATTGGCTAATCGCCCAATGACGATCCTTTGCGCCTGAGGTGACCCCGCCCCGTGGAGTGATTCCGTTCGATACCCAACAGCACCTGTTCCTAAGGTGAGGTTCTCAATAAGCCGCATGATTCGCATTCTATGTTCTGTAGGAACGTCGTCAACACCTTTTAAATATTTTTCAATATAATGACCTATTTCAGGACTTCTCAAATCTCTCTCTGAAGGTTGCGTAACCATAAGACCACCTGCCAAATCCTCCGCCAAAGGACAGATTACATAGGGGAATCTGGTTACATTTTGCTTGCATACATTTGCTAGGAGCAAATCGATTAAATATGCGCCTGAAGGTGTGGGGACTCCTTCATAAGAGCAGGCCAAAGCAGTGGAATACAATGTCTCATTGAGGTGTGTCATCTCAACTAGCTTGTCCTTGATATGACCGGCTTTAGGAACACCGTTATAATCAGCGGCCAAAGCAGCAGCACCGATTAACACGTCGCCCACACCCACTTTACATGCGTAGCTGGGACGATGGTGCCCACTGAATCGCTCTACCAAAGGACTGACAAATTCCGTTTCCCCGTTTAAGAATATCCGATCATTGGGTACAAAAACGTGGTCAAAAATGATTAACGCTTCATGTCCGCCAAACTGACTGTTTCCCACATCTATTTCAGAGCCTTCCAATTTTCTGGTATCACAGGACTGCCTACCATAAATAAGGGTAATTCCCTCTGCATCGGAAGGAACTGCAAATGAAAGAGCGTAATCCCTGTCCTTCGGAGCCATTGCAATGGTGGGCATCACTAAGATCTCATGGGAGTTGATGATTCCTGTCTGATGCGCCTTGCATCCGTTCACCACGATCCCATCCACCCTCCGCTCTACCACACGTAGATAAAGATCAGGATCCGCTTGATCGCTTGGAGATAAGGCACGATTTCCTTTAGGATCGGTCATGGCTCCATCTACGGTTAAATCCTCCTCTTGTACGTACTTCACAAATTCAGTAATATTTTTAAAGTACGAGGTCTTATATTTTTCGTCGATCTCGTAGGAGACACTATACACGGCATTCATGGCATCCTGACCTACGCACCGCTGATAGCAACAAGCGGTTTTTTGTCCCAGCATCCTCTGGCGTTTGACTTTTTTCACTAAATCATCGGTGCTTTGAAAGATATGGGTAAAGAGATTGATTTTCTTACCCGTCAAATGAGATGTGACCGTGGTTAAATCCTCATACATGGGATCAAAGGCCATATCATAGGTAAGCGCCACCGCATTCATGGAAGGAATGATGATAGGATGCTCCACCGGGTTTTCTGTTTTTTCTCCGAACATATACAAGTTGAGTTTTAGCTTTCTTAAGCTTTCGATATACTCCTGACCGTTTTTCATAATATGAAACCTCTCAATAAATATAGTTTTAAACCATTATTTTATTTATTTTGGCAATTATAGGGAAAATTATTCTCGAATCTTATTAATTTCAATTCCTATATTTTGTAAGATTCCGAAGTCAAAAGATATAAATAATAAAATTCACTTTAATATACTGTGTCAATATATTAATAAACTAATATATATATTATGGTGAATTATAAATATTTAATAATATTAAGCTGTTAAACACCCATATCATGGTAAAAAAACTACTTTAGATTTTCATCATAAAAATTTCTAAATAATGCTAGTTTATTAATAAAATTTTAATAAAACTTCAATACTGAGGATATTGACTAATAATAGATCTTAGTGTAAAATTTAAATTGACTCTCAAGTCAAAAATTGAATAATGAAAAATTTGACGACATAGTATAAGCTATTGCTTATTTAATAATAGAAGCAAGATGTCCGGGCAAAACAATACAACCGGAAGAGAAAGGACAGCGAGATGAAAAGTTTTTTATCATGTAGGAAATATTTACTTTTTAAGGGATGGAAAAAATCCATCTGTATGGGATTAGCTCTTATGCTCATGACGGTTTCATCACCCATAGCTTTGGCAGTGGAGCCTGCTGATGGGCAAGTCACAAGTGGAGCGATTACTACAGAAGGGGCCGTGTCTACAAATGGAGCCATCACTACAAATACTGCTATAACAGGCACTGCCGCAACTTTGACTCAACCAATTACAACAAATAATGTTACTGAAACAGCTATTGTTTCCGCTACCATGCCGGCAATCGTTCCAAACATGGAATTTTCAAAGGATGTTATCAATTTAACATTATCCGACGCTAAAAAGAAAATGACTACAGACAGCCCAAGCAAAACCGTAATAGATTTACATAAGCAACAAGACATAGCCACATCTATCGGACATTTAGAAAATGTGCAAAGCTATAATGATGCCATCAATTCAGGTGCAGGTGTAGCAGGTAGCAAAGCCATGAGAGAGCTGGAAAGATATCTGAGAGATTACGCAAAAGCTCAGGCGGATCCTAATTATGAAGCTGAAATGAATAAACTTAGTTATGACACCCTGGAAAAATACTATCAATTAAAGCAGGCTGAACAGTTAGAAAGCATCGCAGTAGAAAATTTGGAATTAAAGCGTAAGCTTTTAGAAAATACGAGACTGAAGCTTAAGGCAGGAACGGTTTCAAACATGGACGTGCTCCAAGCAGAAAGTGCATGGAATACCGCAAAGGACGAACTGTTCACAGCACAAAATAATCTTAGAAATGCCAAAATGGGATTCAATACTTTCATGGGATATAAGCTAATGCAGAGCGTAAAGCTGACAGATAGCTTAACTCAGGTAGCTCTTCCCGCCAAACCATTGGATCAATCCATCAAAGAAGCATTGCAGAATAGAAATGAAATAAAAATGGCAGAATACGGATTAAACGTTGGAAACTTGACCTTTGCAATTTATAAAAGCTATCCTCAAAATTCAGCCAAATACCTCAATGCATCCTTAAAGGTGGCTGAGGGTGAAAAGGCTGTTAAAGATACCATTGGTCTGATGGAAATGGACGTAAGAAGCAAATACATGGATATGAAGCAAAAGTACGATGCCATTACCTCAGGGATTAAGGTAGTAGAAAATGCCAAAGAAGGTGTTCGGTTGGCTCAGCTTCAATATGATGTGGGTATGACTACACTTACCACCATAAATGATGCACAAATTGCTCTAAATAGAGCTCAGGTGGGTCTTGCACAAAACCTACTAAATTACAATCTTGCAGCCGCCCAATATGAGTATGCCAGTGGCGTAGGAATGAGCAGAGCACAGATTAACTAATTTAAGCCATAGTGCATAGTTTAACCCAATAGTACAGTGACTAAAATCAATTAAAGTAAGAGCAATTAAGGTAAAAAATAAGTAAAATTACATAAAAATTGAATTGATGAAATTATATGGATATAATCATAGGTCAAAATGGAGAATGTTATAATATTATGATGAAAGGGTCTAAAAATATAAATAATAAAAGCTAACACAATATTATGTGTTAACTTACTAAGAAAATGAGATATATAGCTTGGTGAGTTACGAATATTTAATATTAGGCTTTTGACCCTGGTATCATAAAAATTGAATTGAAAAATTATTTAATTTCAAAAGCTACTTTTTAGATAAATTACAAGAGTGAAGAATGATTGTAAACAACAGTAAAGTAAAATACAATGATGTGAAGAGGGAGTCCTTATTTATAGATGTAAGGAGTCCCTTTGAGTATGCCCAGGATCATATTCCGGATGCCATTAATATCCCGTTGTTTACAGATGAAGAGCGGCAAACCATCGGTACCACCTACATGCAGGAAAGCAAAACAGAAGCTAAAAGAATTGCAGCTCGAGTTCTGGGACCTAAGCTCCCCGTAATCTTAGATGAGATTTTAAGGCTTAAAGAGGAAAATCCAGATAAAAATATGGTTTGTTATTGTGCCAGAGGAGGGTATCGCAGTACTTTCTTTACCTCAATTTTTAACGCTATCGATGTATTTTTAATGCAGTTGGAGGGCGGATATAAGGCATATCGAAGGGTCGTTCAGGACACATTGCCTCTCCTTAATCAATCTGTGAATTATATTGTCCTACATGGTGCCACCGGTACAGGTAAAACAGCAATCCTCCATAGTCTAAAGGAGTTAGGCTATGATGTACTGGATTTAGAAGGAGCCGCCAATCATAGGGGTTCTCTTCTGGGAGGAATCGGGTTAGATTCTTGCTACAGTCAAAAACGGTTTGAGTCCAATATTTATTATCAACTGGATCACCGAAAATCCAACACCATCTTTATAGAGGCGGAAAGCAAAAGGATTGGAAAAACGGTAATTCCTGACTTTATCTTTGAAAAAATGTCTCAAGGGATTCATGTTAATATTGAATCTGATATTTCTTGCCGCTTAGATATCTTAAAAAAAGATTACACTGCAAAGGAAAATTGGCAGGAGGAAGCTTTACAGACCATGCCATTTATAGCAAAACGTTTGGGGAACACCAAGGTCAAGGAAGTGAGTGACTGGATTATGCAAGGAGATTTTGATTCAGCTGCAACCTGTCTTATGGAACATTATTATGATCCCATGTATCACCACAAGGGAAAGGATGTGAACTATATTGCTACCGTAGTGAACAAGGGGGATGCCCCGCAAGCTGCACAGGAGATCGTGAAAGCCACCAATGCTGTGTCAATGTTGTAAGATTACCTATATTCCCTTGAAATACTTTATTGTCTGATCCAAACCTTCATCCAACATGATTTTAGGCTCCCATCCTAACACTTTTTTTGCTTTGCTTCATCCATTGCTTTGGGATCATAGGCTTTTAATTTTGCCCCTCGCTTTGATAACTCCTTACATTATCGGATCCGATTACGATTCTGTCCGGTCGCATACAATCATTGATAGCTGAACCTTCTTTTAAAAATTCAGGATTAGAGATTACATCAAATGTTAGATTACTATTTCTTACATCTAATTGCTTTTGGATTTCTGTACGAACCTTATCTCCGGTTCCTACGGGTACGGTAGACTTGTCCACCACATAGATATGATGATCCATATGTTTTCCTATAGCAGTGGCTACAGATAGTACATAGGTTAAATCAGCACTTCCATCTTCCCCCGGCGGTGTTCCTACGGCAATAAAGACAATGTCGGATTTTTTAACAGCCTCATCTATGTCTGTAGTAAAACGAAGTCTTTTTTCTTTGAAGTTTTTCTCCATCAATGATTCCAGACCAGGTTCGTAGCTAGGAACTTTAAGCTCAATTAATTGCTTAATTTTTTTTCATCTACATCTACACACCAAACATCGTTTCCCATTTCTGCAAAACAAACACCGGTTACCAGTCCTACATACCCTGTTCCTATGATTGATAGCTTCATGTTTATTTCCGTCCTTTTACCATCTATTACTAAATACTGAATATTTAGTATATCAGAAGTTTTCTCCTAATTGCAATTGAAAGTTGATGAAGTTTGAATAGTATAAATGGTAAATTAATAGAATTGAAAACTTTTAAGTTCCAAATAAAATTTTAATGTTCAGAGAAAAGGATTAAAATAAGTATATCATAAAAAGGTTTAAATATAAGTTTATCACCTTGACTTAAAACCTTAGTTATTATACAATTTAAGAACTTAAACGGTTGTACAGATTGGAGAACGAGGAGAACGATGTGAAGATTCTAATAACAGGCGGAGCCGGATTTATCGGTAGTAATTTTATCTATTACCTATTGGATAAGCACCCAGACTATGAACTGATTTGTTTGGACGCATTAACTTATGCGGGAAACATGGAAACATTAACAAATGCACTAAAAAGTTCCAATTTTAAATTTATAAAGGGCGACATCACAGACCGGTCTTTGGTGTTTGACTTGTTTGAAAAAGAGTTTTCTCAATTTTCCAAACAAGGAATTGTAGTAAACTTTGCAGCAGAATCCCATGTGGATCGTTCCATAGAAGAGCCTGAAGTTTTCCTTAAAACAAATATTTTAGGAACTCAGGTTTTGATGGATGCCTGCAGAGCTTTCGGCAATATCAGATATCATCAAGTATCTACAGATGAAGTGTACGGTGATTTGCCATTGGATCGACCGGATTTATTTTTTACAGAAGACACACCCATTCATACATCCAGCCCTTATTCTGCATCTAAGGCTTCAGCGGATCTTTTGGTACAGGCATATTACAGAACCTTTGGACTGCCCATTACCATATCCAGATGCTCCAACAACTACGGTCCGTATCATTTTCCGGAAAAGCTCATTCCTTTGGTTATCGCCAATGCACTGAATGACAAACCCATTCCTGTTTATGGAAAAGGAGAAAACATAAGGGATTGGCTTTATGTGGAGGATCATTGCAAGGCTATAGATATGATTATACATGGAGGCAAAATCGGAGAAGTTTACAACATTGGGGGACATAACGAAAGAACTAACCTACAAGTGGTGAAAGCTATTTTAGCTGCTCTAAAGAAACCTGAAAGCTTAATTACTTACGTAACTGACAGAAAAGGTCATGATATGCGCTATGCCATCGACCCTGAAAAGATCAGTAGTGAACTTGGTTGGCAGCCTGATACCGCATTTGAGGATGGTATTGACCTCACGGTAAAGTGGTACTTGAAGCATAGAGACTGGTGGGAGAATATCATCAGCGGTGAATATGCATCATATTATGAAAAGATGTATGGAAGTAGGTAAACAGAAAAAAATCTGTCTTATGACTAAAAGGAATGATCAGATGCCTACTATAAGTATGTTCTATGGAATTATCGTGCGTATGTTTGCTGAGAAAGATGGTAAACATAATATGCCGCATATACACGCAAAATATGGAGATTTTGAAGGGAATATTATTGAGGGAAAGTTTCCATCAAAACAATTAAAAATGTTAACTGCATGGATTGCAATTCATGAAGATGATTTAAGAGCAAATTGGGAGTTATTAATAGAGGGAGAACCCTTTTATAAAATTGAGCCATTAAAATGAGGGAATTGAAATGCTACAGCCTAATATTTTAAAAGTAAAGCCAATTGATAATTACAGGCTACTTCTTGAATATGAAACTGGAGAAAAAAAAATATTTGATGTAAAACCTTACATTAAAGGAAGTTTCTATGGAAAGCTTTCAGATAAGCATTACTTTAATAGTGTCAAAACTGATGGCTATACAGTAGAATGGAAAGATGGTCAAGATATTGCTCCTCACGAATTGTATGAGAGAAGCGTAGATGAAAATACGATAATACATTTTAAGGAAGAAAATAATGTATACAACCAATGAAGTAAATGCCATAAAAGATATTGAAGTCTTATTAAACAGGGCCATTACTGAAAGACAAACAATTAGAATAAATACTCAAAAAGGAAATGTTTTATTGCTTAATGAAAGAGGATTACAATGCATTAATTGAAACTGCATATTCAAGCGAATAGGATCATAAAAATCATAAGTATGTGGACACATTATGAATATAAAATAAAGGTGGAATTGGCAACCATGAAATCATTTAACGTAACGGGGTTATGCATCCCGGAAAAAAACTATATGGTAGATGTCAGCAACAAGCTTGATAAAATCAAAGAAATGATTGATAAAGAGCTTTATTTCACCATAAACAGAGGGCGACAGTACGGAAAAACCACTACCATCTACTTACTTGAAAAAATGCTATCACAACAATACATCATGTTATGGATCAGCTTTGAGGGCATTGGAGATGAAAGCTTTGAGGCGCCTGAGCGTTTTTGTCATATGTTTATGGAAAAAGTGCAAGATGCGTTAGAGCGGATACACAATTTTAATGATAAAGAGTATATTAAAAGTTGGGTTGATTACAATGTAATAGATTTCAAGCTTTTAAATAAACATATCACTCAGATGTGCAAAGGGAAAAAAATAGTTCTTATGATTGACGAAGTGGATAAGACTAGCAATAACCGTGTATATCTTCATTTTTTAGGTATGCTAAGGGACAAATATCTGCTTAGAAATAGTGGAAAAGATTACACTTTTCAAAGCGTAATCTTAGCCGGAGTATATGACATAAAAAATATTAAGCTCAAAATGATAAACGACGGTACTCATATACCAAAAGCCCAAGAAGGAAAGATCTATAACTCCCCTTGGAATATTGCATCAACCTTTAATGTGGACATGTCCTTTAACCCTCAGGAAATATCCACCATGCTGATGGATTATGAAAAGGATCATCCTACCGGTATGGATATTAAAACTATTTCTGAAGAAATTTATAAATACACAAGCGGGTATCCGTTTCTTGTGTCAAGAATATGCCAGTGTTTAGATGAAGAACTGAATAAGGACTGGAGCATAGAAGGGGTAGAGAAAGCCGTTAAAGTTTTACTCATAGAAAAAAACACTTTGTTTGATGATATCTTTAAAAATATTGAAAATAGCAAAAATTTTTATGATTTGCTCTATAAAATTTTAGTGAATGATCAAGGAAATTTTAGCAGCTTTGATACTCCTGAGATTGAACTTGGGCTAATGCTCAGTATTCTCAAAATTTATGAGGGTCAATTACTTGTTTCTAATATCATATTTGAAATTAGAATCTACAACTATTTAATTCAAAAAAATATTGATCATTTTAATGAAAATGCCTCCGACTACCTCTATGGCAGATTTATAAAAGATGACAAGTTGGACATGGAGCATATACTTAGAAAATTTTCTGAATTTTACTATTCTGAATTTAGGGATAGAGATCAAAAGTTTGTTGAGAGAGAAGGTAGATTGCTTTTCCTTTGTTTCCTAAAACCTATCATTAATGGCAAAGGTTTTTATTACGTGGAACCGGAAACAAGGCAAGACAGGCGAATGGATATCGTAGTTACCTTTGGAAATGAACAATTTATCATTGAGTTAAAAATATGGAGGGGCGAAATGGCAAAGGCAGAAGCCTATGAGCAGATTGCCGGCTACCTTGATACCATGGCTGCAGATAAGGGTTATATGCTCACCTTTGATTTTAGAAAAAATAAAGATAAAAATCCAAAAACTGAATGGATCGAATACAAGGGTAAAAAGATATTTGATGTGGTAATGTAGAAGTGTAAAGCATGGGAACTAATAGAAGGTTTAGTCATATAATAGTTAAACAAAGGGAGGGAATGAAATGTCAAAGATAATAAATGCATTGGACATAGCAAAATGGTTTACATGTAACGTTGACGATGAAAATAATGATTTGACACTAATGAAACTTCAAAAGTTAGTTTACTATGCTCAAGCAGTTGCCTTAGTACTTTATGATAGAACATTATATAAAGAAAAAATTGAAGCATGGCCATATGGACCGATGATACAAGCAGTATATGATGAATATAGCAGGTTTGGCAAAGGCATTATTGAGAAACCCTCACAAGGTATTACCTTGGATTCTGAAGCGGAAGAGATACTAAATGTCGTGATTGAGAATTATGGACAGTTTTCAGCTTGGCAGTTAAGCCGAATGACACATGAAGAAGCACCTTATTGCAAAGCATGGGAAAAGGGAGCAAAAGCGGAAATTGAACTTACCGATATCTATAACTATTATTGGCATGAATTTATGGCGACAGGAAACAGAGGTGTTTCTTATGAAGATTAAAGCGGGAGAAATCTGGACTTTACAAACAAAAATTTTAAATAGCAATAGATCAAAGTCTGCACCTGTATTTATCATATATGCAGAAGAAAATGATGAGGAATGTAAATCTTATAGCACCAAAACCGGAGAAGTTTACAACATTGGGGGACATAATGAAAGAACTAACCTACAAGTGGTGAAAGCTATTTTAGCTGCTCTAAAGAAACCGGAAAGCTTAATTACTTACGTAGCTGACAGAATATGACATAAAAAATATTAAACTCAAAATGATAAATGAAGGTACTCATATACCAAAAGCCCAAGAAGGAAAGTTTATCACTTTGACTAAAAACTTATAATTAAAAATAATTAATTAGAGCAAGGTGAAGTTTGTAAGGATTTTTATTATGTTGGGAATTGTAATATTAAACTATAAAACTTGGTGTAATTTAAGTGAAATTGAAGAATTAAATAAACAAAAGGAAATTACAAAAGTCTATTTAAATCAATTAAACAAATTTTAAGGAGTATCGATGAAACTTATTACTTGTGCGAGTTATTATGGAAGTGGATCTAGCGCCATTACTAATATATTAGGGGAATTTGATAATATATTTTATATGGGTGATTTTGAATTTCGTTTTATTCAAGACCCAGATGGGGTTTCTGATTTAGAACATCAAATTGTAGAAAATCATAATAGACATAATTCTGGGTACGCACTTAAAAAATTTAAGAAAAATATCGATTTTTTAAGTAGTACTGGAAAAATAAAAAAATATGAAAGATTTTTTAATAATAAATTTAAATTAATTTCTTATAATTATATAGACAAATTATCGTTATTTAAATATGATTCAGTATGGCATCAAGATGTTAAAGATAAAGGATTAATTTATTATTTCCTTGACAGAGTTTATAATAAGTTATTGACCCATACTGTTGGATTAGTAAATCATAAACCTGAAAAGATGTATACTTTATTAAAAAAAGACTTCACTTATGCTACTCATCCATCTCAGGAATATTTTTTAAACTGTACTAAAGAATATATTCACGAGTTATTTAGCATTGCAAACAAAGATAATAAAGAATTTGTAATGGCAGATCAATTAGTTCCACCGAGCAATTTAGATCGTTATTTTCGTTATTTTAACAATCTTAAAGTTTTCGTTGTAGATAGAGATCCTAGGGACTTATATTTACTTGAAAAATTGTATTGGAATGGGTCGATTATCCCATGTTATGACATAAAACTATTTTGCCAATGGTTTAGTTATACTAGAGAGCATAGAAAAAATGAAGATTTGAACAATAGTAATAGGATTTTTATACAATTCGAAAATTTAATATATAATTATGAAATAACATTAGAAAGAATCTATAAATTTGTTGGAATTAAGGAAGATCATCATATTTATAAGAAAAAATATTTTAATCCTGAAATATCAATAAAAAATACAAGATTGTGGGAAAAACACCCGCAATTTGGAAAAGATATTAAATACATTGAAGAAAATCTTAAAGATTATTGTTATAATATATGAGGGGAATATGGATGAGAATTTGAGAAATAAATATAAAGTAAATAATGCTATTATACTAGCAGCAGGATTTGGTTCAAGATTTTTACCGATTACAAATAGAGAGCCTAAGGGATTGCTGAAGGTTCTGGGAGAGCCATTGACAGAAAGGATGATAAAGCAACTCCACCAAAAAAACATAGATGATATTACTATTGTAGTTGGTCATATGAAAGAAAAGTTTGATTATTTAATTGATAAATATAATGTAAAATTATTATATAATCCTGATTATAAAGATAAAAACAGTTTGTTTTCTCTCTTTCATGCTAAGCATTTACTTAAGAATACTTATATTTTAGCTTGCGATAATTATTTTACAGAAAATATTTTTAACAATTATGAAGACTTTAGTTGGTATGCATGCGTAGAAGGTCAAGATTTTTATAATGAATGGTTTGTACAATTAGATAATAATAACCGTATGATAGATATTTGCATTGGAGGATCTTCAGGTTGGTATTTGTTGGGACCAGCCTTTTTATCAGAAGATTTTAATAAAGGATATATTAAAATAATTGAAACTCTTTGTAATCAAAATAATTCAAAAGATTATTATTGGGAAGAAGCTTTTAGAATAAATTTAAAAAAATTATTATTATACGGTAAAAAATTTGATAAATCTATAATTTATGAATTTGATAATTTAGAAGAGTTAATTTCTTTTGATGAAAATTTCTATAAATATTATAATAAAAAAGTTATAGAAGTAATTAATTCTTTTTTTAAAGTTACTAATGAAGAAATCAAAAACTTTAAACCATTAAAGCTCGGTATGACGAATAATTCCTTTAGATTTAAAATTAAAGAAATTGAATATATATGCAGAATACCGGGTGAAGGTACAGATAAATTAATTGATAGAAATGCAGAATTTTTAAATTATGAAGCTATTAAAGATTATGCATTGTCTGACGTTGTTTTATATTTTGATGCTATTTCAGGTATTAAAATCAGCATTTATGAAATAAACTCTAAGGTTATAGATAAAGAAAATAAGATGGACGTTAATAATTGCTTAAACTTAATGCGAAAATTACACAATTTAAATATAAAAGTACCGCACAATTTTATATTTAGAGATAAAATAAATTTTTATGAGGACTTATGCTTAAAAAATAATGCAATACTTTTTCAAGATTATAACGATATTAAGATTAATGTAGTTAATTTATTAAATCAACTTGATTTATTTGAATTACCAAAAACCTTTGCACATATTGATGCAGTTTGTGACAACTTTTTAAAATTAGAAAACAATGATTTAAAATTGATAGATTGGGAGTACGCTGGAATGTGTGATCCTATTGTCGATATTGCAATGTTTGGAATATATGCAGAATATAATCAACAGCAAATGGATGAACTACTTCAAAGTTATCTTAAAAGAACACCAAGTGGGTTGGAGCAATTTAGATTTTATGGATATATCGCTTTATCGGGATTTTTATGGTCCTTATGGGCTCAATACAAAATTAGCCTTCAAGTTGATTTTGGTGAATACTGTATCAAGATGTATCAATATTTTAAAAAATATTATAATAAATCAAATGATTTATTTAAATTATTATAATGGAGTTAAGCATGAAACCTGTGTTTAGTATAATTGTTCCAGTTTTTAATATTGAAGATTATATAACTACTTGTATTAAAAGCATTTTACATCAAACTTATCAAAATTTTGAAGTAATCTTAGTCAATGATGAATCTAGTGATAACAGTGGAGCCATTTGTGATCTATACGCTAGCCAATTTTCTAATATAAAAGTTATCCATCAAAAGAATAAAGGACCTTCCGGTGCTAGGAATTCCGGGGTTAATGAGGCGATAGGAGATTATTTGATGTTTGTAGATGGAGATGATTTTATCCCAAACAATTGTTTACAAATATTTTATAACGAAATTGAAAAAACAGATCAGATAGATGTAATAATATCAAGTGGATTAATTACTTTTAAACAACAACCAAACTTACAAAATGAAAAGATAATCAATAATACTTTATCTGAAGATATTATGAATGGTGAAAAATATATGTTGCATATTCTTATAGATTATCGAAAAGATATTTGGAATATATTTAATAAAACATATAGAACAGATTTTTGGAAAAGAGAAAAATTTAATTTTATAGAATCTATTAGATGTGGAGAAGATTTAGAATTAATTTACAAGATTATTTATAAAGCTAGAAAAGTCACTGGAATAAATAAAATAACATATTACTACCGAATTTTAAGACAAAATTCAATAATAACAAGCAATAATGAATATAAATTAAAAAATTTGATATTAGTTTTAAAAAATTGGGAAGATTTTTTAAAAGATAAAGATGAAAAATTAAAATTAAAATTTTTATCAAGATTATCTGAGATTTATTGTACAAGTATTTTAAGTCAAGTATATTTTTTTAATAAAAATTCTCGAAAAAACTTAATAAACGAAATATCAAAATTAAAATATTTTCTTAATTTTAATAAGAGAATTCAAATAAAAATTATTAAATATTCATGGGATTTATTAGGTGTTAATTTTACTTGCAAATGTTTAAATATAATCAGAAGAATTAAAAAAGCGATTATTTGGAATTAAAAATGAATAACTAATAAAATTTTTTATGACTTAAATTGATAAAAAGAAATTGGAGACTACTTTTTTTAGAAAAGGAATAGCTATTGCAACTTTTTCCGGCATATTTATGGCTTATGGAAAATCAATTGTTGAAACGTTAATGATGCAAAAGTAAATGGAATAATGGAATAACTAGATGAATCTGGAGAAAATATTAAGAACATAATAAATATTATATAAAGGATTAAATAAAGAGATAAAGTGCAAAAAATCTTATTGATTTCTAACCACGGAGGTGGTTTTTATAACTTCAAAAAAGAGTTAGTGGTGGAGTTGCTGAACCAAGGTTATGCAGTTCACTTTGCTGTACCCAATAATGATGTCAGACTAACAGAATTGACCATGATGGGTGCTGTTTACCATGAGCTTCAGATAGACAGGAGAGGAATGAATCCCATCCAAGATTTAGGACTTATCAGAGAGCTCAATGCCATAATTAAGACTGTTAATCCGGATTTAATTATTTCTCATACCATTAAACCAAACATCTATGCAAGCATAATTGCTGTAGTAAAAAAGATACCCTATATGAATAATATCACAGGGCTAGGTAGTGCATTACAGCATGATTCAAAGATGGCTAAGATTTTACGAGCTATGTATAAAATAAGTTTGAAAAACTCCAGTGGAATTTTTTTTGAGAATAAAGGAAACTGTGAATATTTTCGAAAATACAACATGGGTAATAGCGGAAAATATATTGTAGTTGCCGGTGCAGGTGTTAATATCGATTATTTCACCCCTGATTCAGGTTTTAAACTTACAGAAGGCTCGGAGGAGGGAAGGACTGTATTTCTTTATATAGGAAGAATTATGAAAGATAAGGGAATAGAAGAATATCTTGAAGCTGCTAAAACAATTAAATCCAAATATCCAAATTCCATCTTTAAAATTATAGGATTCTATGATGATGACACATATAAAGAGTCATTAACGCAGCTTGAGCGAGCGGGAATAATAGAATACTTAGGTGTTTCACCCGATACAAGGATGGAAATGGCAGAGGTTGATTGCATTGTTTTACCTTCCTATCACGAAGGCATGTCCAATGTACTTTTAGAAGGGGCGGCATTTGGACTACCTTTAATCACCACCAATGTTAATGGCTGTAAGGAAGCCGTAGAGGATGGAATTACAGGTTTTTTGTGTCACCCACACTCTCCATTTAGCTTGTGTGAAGCAATGGGAAAGTTTTTAAAATTAAAACCTGAGGAAAAAAAAGAAATGGGGATGCGAGGAAGAGCTAAAATGATAGCAGAGTTTAATCGAGCAATTGTCATAGAAAAATATATAGCCGTAATAAAAAATGTTTTAAACCAATAATTGAAATCAAATAATTTCAACTAAGTTTATTATTATAGAAATGATTTATATCTTTTGACCATGATATAATATAAGAAAAGATAATATTTGATTAATATTTTTTCAAAAATATTAAAAAGAAAATTTAAAAAATTATCAGATTAAAATTCAAACTTAGGAACCTAATAAATGGATAAAATACAACATAATCATGATGCCCAAGGAAAAACCTTGAACATAAAACGAACTGCTGCCCAAACCGCTATTTTCATGGCGGTATTAGTTTTATTCAGTAAACTATTGGGATTTATTCGTGAAATGGTAATGGCAAATTTTTTTGGTGCCTCCTTTGTTGTTGATGCTTATGTCATGGCCATTGCTATTCCGGGCATTCTTTTTGGAGGAATTTTTGCTTCTGTCGCTATAGCATATATGCCTATTTACTCTAAGATAAGAGAGGGAAAAGGACAACTTCAAGGAGATCGCTTTACCAGTGAAGTGTTGAACTTATTATTTATCATTGGAATGATCGTATGTGTAATTGGGTTTTTATTTTCTGAGGAAATGGTAGCTATTATGGCTAAGGGTTTTTCCGGTGAAACGGCCAAATTGACTACTTTCTTTTTAAAGATCACATTTGCTTATACTTTTTTTAGCGCCGCTGCCGGGGTTTTAGAGGCCTATCTTCAGTATAAAGGTGTTTTTTTATCACAGATTTTTGCGGGATACATGCTGAGCCTCATGTCCATTGTATTTATCATCATTAGTGCTTTGTATAGCTACTATTTTTTAGCCTTTGGAATGTTCGCGGGAATGACTTTAAGATTTATTATAGATAATATTATCGCTAAACGCAAAAAGTTTCAGTATACCTTTACCTTTAAAGTGGATAGCACCGTTAAGAGCATTGCTGCCCTTGCTATACCGGTTTTTATAGGCAACAGCATTCAGCAGATTAATACTTTTGTGGACAAATCCTTAGCATCCCAATTGCAAGAAGGCAGTATCGCGGCTTTAAACTATGGAATGCTTTTGATAACTTTAGTAACCAGTCTAACCATAGGTATTTTTACCACAATTATTTATCCTAAAATCACACAAGCCAATGCACAAGAGGACTTTGAAAGGTTTAACCAAATTACGGGGCAGGGGATTACTTTAATTCTAATGGTTTCCATCCCCTTCAGCCTGGGGGGAGTGCTTTACAATAACCAGGTAGTGCAAATTGTATATGAGAGGGGAGCTTTTGACCCTTTGGCAACATTACTGACGGCAGGTGCCTTTGGATTTTATGCTTTAGGGCTTGTATTTTTGGCTACCAATGAGTTTTTAACCAAAATCTATTATGCTATGCATGATATGAAATTGCCTATGATTTTTGGTGGTATCTCTGTAGCCATTAACATTTTTCTAAATTTAATATTTGTAAAAACCATGGCACATAGTGGATTGGCCTTGGCTACCAGCATTGCCTTTGCATCAAATTCTGTACTCCTAATATGTGGTATGAAGTTCAGATATCCTCAGATTCAACTATTTCCGTCTAAACTGAAGCTTTTAAAGATATTTATATCGGCTTTAATGGCAGTGGGAGTCTCTTATATAGCGTATACTTTTGTCATATTACCCAATGCACATATAATTTACATGCGAGTAGTTCAGTTGGGAATAACGGCTTTAATAGCAGGAATGGTATACTTGGGGTTATTGCTTTTGTTTAAAGTTGAAGATTTAAAGATATTAAAAACATTGGTTAGGAGAGCAAGCTAAATTAAGAAAATTAATATAAGTCAGCAAGGTTAAACGAAAAATGATTTTAAATTAAATGGGTTTTAGGTATAATAAGAGTTAAAGTTAATTTGTATAATATATAATTAAATTTTTTGAGTTATTGAATAAATACTGATAAAATTTTATTTTATAGGAAAAGCCATCGAGTTACCGAGTAAAAGAATATATGAGTTAAAAATGAAAAGATATTTAAAAAGAATTTTTGATATAATATTTTCCCTTTTGCTACTAATAATTTTGTCTCCGATTTTAGTAGTAGTTTACATTATGGTCTCGACCAAACTAGGTAAACCTGCAATTTTTAAACAAGAACGCCCAGGGCTAGACAAAAAAGATGGACGAGGTTCTCGTATATTTACCATGTACAAGTTTCGTACTATGACTGAGGAACGAGACGGAGAAGGTAACCTTTTACCAGATGAAATCCGTTTGACCCCTTTTGGCAAATTTCTCAGAGGTACCAGTTTGGATGAATTGCCTGAGCTTTGGAACATCTTAAAAGGTGATATGAGCTTTGTGGGCCCAAGACCCTTATTGGTAAAATACTTAAATCGATACTCTCCGGAGCAAGCCAGACGTCATGAGGTGAGACCAGGTCTAACAGGATGGGCTCAAATTAATGGTAGAAATGCCATCAGTTGGGAAGAAAAGTTTAAATTGGACGTTTGGTATGTAGATAACTGGAATTTGGCTTTAGACTTGAAGATATTATGGCAAACAGGCATGAAGGTGATTAAGCGAGATGGTATCAGTGCTGAAGGTGAAGCTACCATGTCGGAGTTTATGGGAAGAGGGGATCAGTAAATTTGAAGGATTTAATAATATTTGGCAGCGGGGGTTTTGCTTCCGGGGATTTAACTTGGCTAATTGAGGATATTAATGAGGAACAGGCTCAGTGGAATCTATTGGGATACTTGGATGATGATCAAGAGCAAATTGGAAAGGTGAAAAATTCCTATGAGGTTTTGGGTGATGCTTCTTGGTTAGAAGCACACTCCAATATCTATTGTGTCTTAGGAATCGGAGGGGGTTCTACCAGAAGTATTATAGTCGATAAAATTAAAAAGAGTGTAGCAGGGTTTCCCAATTTGATACATCCCAGAGTGGAGATGTCTAAGCACATTGAAATGGGTATAGGAAATATTATTTTACCTGGAACCTTGATTTCAGGAGGAACTAAAATTGGAAATTTTGTTGTTTTAAACTTAGGGTGCACCATAGGTCATGATGTTACATTAAAGGATTATGTTACGGTTTCACCGGGGGCTCATTTATCGGGTTTTGTGGAAGTAGGAACATGCAGCGACATTGGCACGGGAGCTTGTATCAAGCAGCTCATAAAGTTTGGAGAACATAGTTTTCTCGGTGCCGGTGCTGTAGCCGTAAAAGATGTTCCGGATCACTGTACCGCAGTTGGAATTCCTGCCAAAGTCATCAAACAGAATATCAAAAGTCTATAAATGGTTTTAAACAAAGGAACTCCCATGTATTAGTTTTTCTGCAATAAGCAAAGGAGACTTTAAACTGGGTTAGACGTATGACTGAATATACAATAGAGAAAAAATTCAAAGCCTTAGTAATGAATAATTAAGTAAAATTAACATTTTAAGTTTTATGACATTCAAGTTAAAACATTACTTTAACAATGAAAGGAAAAAACTCATATGACCAGACAAATACCTCTAAGCACCCCCAACCTAAGCATGAACATCGTGGAAAACCTCAAAGAATGTATTGAAACGGGATGGGTCTCCACGGGAGGGCGATTTATCACAGAATTCGAGGAAAAAGTGGCCAGCTATGTAGGTATGGAAGAGGCTGTATCCACACAGAGCGGAACTGCAGGTCTGCATTTGGCATTGCGTGCCTTGGAAGTGGGTGCGGGTGACGAGGTGATAGTGCCTACCTTGACTTTTGTAGCAGCAGTAGCCCCGGTACTTTACGTGGGAGCCCATCCGGTGTTTATGGATTGTGACGGCAGCCTTTGCATGGATATAGACAAGGTGGAAAGATTTTTAGAGGATGAATGTATCGTTAAGATAGACAGAAGTGATGACAAAAAAAGTAATAATGACACAGAGCAACAAGAAAACAAAGGTTTTGACAACGATAATTTGATTATTGTAAATCGAAAAACGGGCAGACGTGTGAGAGGGGTAATTCCTGTCCATATTTTCGGCAATATGTGCCAAATGGTAAAACTGATGGACATTGCAAAAAAATACGGTCTATGGGTCATTGAGGACGCCACAGAGGCATTGGGCAGTCGATATATGGATCATACTGACAACGGCGTCTTTGCCGGCAAGTTTGCCGGAACCCTAGGGCATATTGGAGTCTACTCATTTAATGCAAATAAAATCATCACCACTGGGGGCGGAGGCATGGTGGTCTCTCATAATAAATTTTATATAGATAAAATCCGACATTTATCTATCACAGCAAAGACGGACTCCCTTTACTTTATCCACGATGAAGTGGGGTACAACTATAGAATGCTTAACCTGCAAGCCGCCTTGGGTGTCAGCCAAATCGATGAATTGGAAAAGTTTATTGAGATAAAGAAGTGTAACTATGATCACTATAAGAGCCTGCTTGAAGAGGCTCCACAAGTGGCGCAAAGCCAGAAAAATGGAATAGTTCGCCTATTGCCGTTTAACGATACAGTCAGAGCTAACTATTGGTTTTACTCCTTGCTAATAAATCAAAGTCAATCTTGGAGAACTAGCCGAGATTCACTTATGGAAAGCCTCATTCAAAAGGGTATTCAGTGCCGTCCCATTTGGAAGCTGATCCATACTTTGGAGCCTTATAAGAAGTTTCAGAGTTATCAAATAGAAAAGGCGCCCTATTATGAATCCCATATTTTAAATGTTCCTTGTTCCACAAATCTAACAAAAGAAGACATAAAATATATTTGCGATTTAATCGATAAAGCACTGTAATTTTCAGGTTCTACAGATGGTAGAACTATCACAGCAATCTTTCGTAAACTTGATGTAGTTGAGAAATATATAAAAAATTGACTATTACTATTTAAACATTTTTAAAATTTTAAAGCGGAGCATAATACATTGCACCGCTTTTATTTTTTCACTCCGTTAAATTAATTTTATAAATATGATATCAGGGTCAAAACCTATAATTGTTAAGACTTCCCACAATATAAAGTGTTATCACCATAAAACATTAATATATAGTATGGTAAATTCTAATATTTAATAATATTTGACCTCGGTATCAAAAATAATAGGTTTTATTTAAAAATATTTTCCCATATCTGCCTAATACCTGCCTTAACATGTCATTTTTGAGAAAATTTAAAGCCAATAATAAATGATAATAGTCAACAAACCATTAAGCCTGTCTCTTCAATATCATATTAACCGCAATCCCTGTACCAAGCAATCCGTAGAACATTGGCATTACGGAAACAGAACTGTCGTTGACCAGTCCGGCTGCTAAAAATCCTGTTACACCTAAAAATATTCCCATACCCACGTAGGTATTAAAGTCCTTTTGAAAATCCCTTTTAGCATAAATTCCAATGCTTTGAATGATATATGCACCCCATAGGAAAAGAAGTGCCAATAAGGATACCAACCCTGTATTAACTGCAATGCCCATATACATCATATGAGGTTTGTCCACCACCATATTGATGTTCCAACCTGCATTGTATTTCCATGCGTAGTCCTTATGTGGGAAGTATAAGCAGTAGGTGTCCGGTCCATGCCCCAGAAGAAGAGTGTCTTTAATCATAGGGATTGTAGTACTCCAAATATAACCACGACCGCTCCCGAAACCAAGGTTATTTTTAAATCCTATGTGTTCAATGGGGTCTAAGTCAACCAAAGCACCCAACTGATTGACATGTAAGGTACCTTGCTCAGTCAGTATAAAAGGCCACTCCATGTCATCAATGTAGATTAACTGGAAGTGATTATCCTGATCATCCATAGCGGCCCTAATGGACATCATAGAGAACCGCGGATCATCAAATTGAAATAAATTTTTCTTTTCCCCGGTTAAAGCTTTTACCGGCACGTTCTTTTTATCGGAATCGCTGATCATAATAGTTTCAGGTTCCTCGTAATCCGTATGAATTGTCACCTCATTACCGTTGACACTTATGCGAATCTCTGAACCTACCGTGTCAATATAATCTATATATGCTTTTTTCCCGCTTCCCACATTTGTTGAAGAATCAGTGAAGTCTTCCGTCTGCAAAGCCGAATCTGAGGGTGAGCCTTCCGTAATATTTTTGTTTCCGGAGCCGGGAACTTCAGCAGCAGTACTCTTGGTAAAGAATCCTTTCGCCGCTTCAATTTCCGAAGATAGCTGCTGGATGTTGGCGAAAGCCATTAAGACAAAGCAGACCAACAGAATGGTTACAGGCTTCCACCATACCAAAATTCGCTTGTTGAGTACAATAATTCCTAATATGAAAATAGCAAACATTCCCAAGTAACCGCCGCTAGATGCAGAGCCGATGATATTAAAGGCTGTCAAAGAAAACAAAGCTCCCCAAAATACCTTTTTCCAAAGAGCTTCATCCTTTCCTTTCATGAAAGAATGAATAAAGAGCATTCCGAAAAGAGGAACCAACAAAGTTAAATAGAAGGACACGTAATTGATATTATAAACGGTTTGATAAATCTGTCTGTCTTGAAAGGTAAACTCCAAAAATTGTTTTCCTTCAGCGGCTGCTTGATCAATTAAATCCCAAAAGGGTATGCCATTGGTGTTTTTTACATTGGGAACTATCAACTTTTGCCCGATGACTGTCCTGAAGAAATCTTTATCTAAAGCCTGAGATAATCCTAACAGCCCCAAAAGAATGCTACTGGCAGTTACAGGGTAGATGATCCATTTTACATCCTTTTCGGTATTCACAGAGTTGATGATATAAAATAAAAGAATCATATAGCATAAGGTGACCAATAGCCCCTCAAATCTTTCATTAAAGCCTAACAAGGAAAACTCCTTGTATTCACTTAAGAAGTAAGATAAAGTAGCCAGCGCCGAATAAATTAAAATAGGAATATAAGCAAAGCTTTTTTTGACATAAAATTCTTGGATAAAAATTCTAAACAATAAAATGAACAAAACCAAGACTCCACAAAAGCAGATTGCCATGGCTTTATAGAAGCTAAAGAAGTCCACTAAATCGTTTTTACCACCTGACCAATAAAATTGGGACATGGGGCGTACATAATTGCACATTCGAGTAATCATAATGACAAACGCCGTAAAAAAAGCAGCCGGGATCATTTGAAACCAATGAGTGCTTTGATTAAGACCGGGTGCCCTACTCATGGACCAAAGGTAGTAGTCGTTATCATTAAGATTCTTTGCGGTAACATCTTTTCCGGCATTACTTTGTTGATTTTTCAAAATTTTTTTCTTTGAACTCATTTAACTTTCCTCTCATACTCTTATGTTTATTGAATCAACCTAACGTTGTATTTTTCAACCGTAAATATTATATAGTATTACATATATTTCAACAAGTATTTATTCAGCACATACCTTAAATAAATCTTATATTGTCTTTTCATAGTTTCTGCACATACCCATCACCTTCACCCTCACCTCACCCCTTTAAAACAAATCACTAACCTAAAATTTCCACCCCATTCCTACCTTCACCCTCCCACTTCACCCCCAAGTTCTCACATCACATTATCACTACAGTCGTACCCCTCCAACCTCCATACCCATCTATATCCCACTACACCTATCCTCACACAAAATTATCACTCATACCCTCAATTGCCCCCATCACAATCCCGCTACCATATATACAATAATTTATAAAAAATAAAATATTCTAAATTGTTAAAAATCCAATAAAAATCAAATTTAGCAATTAATTTGATTAAAATTAAAATTTATTAAATACTCTTAGATCACTACTTCTGAAAACAAAAAAGCGTAAAAATTTAAAAATAAAACTAAATTAAAGGTTGTATGAAAATTCTTATTTTACCTAACTCAATACCGGTATTCTGACACTAACACAGCCCAAGAATACTTTTTGGATGAATCCCCCATATCAAAATATAATACCTTCCTCAAAATTGATAACCGAAATTTTACGAAAAAAATTATAAATCTAATGTGATAAGCGAAAATATCAGTTCATATGATACAAATTCGGCTAAAGTAAAAAATCTATAAAGAGTTGATTGGAACATAATATTTACATGATGAAGATAAATTGTAAATTAACAATATACAATGCTACCCTTTCATATCATGTAATATTTTCAAATAGACCCCCCTTATATCATACAATAATGATACCCTAACATTATATAACCCTTCCAAATTCATGATTGTTAAAGCTTACATTTACATTAGACGATATGACTATCAATGGTTTCACGGCTTAGTAATAACAGACTGGTCAACACTGGTAAATGATAGATATTGATAGAATCAATAGTTTCACCGACGATAAAAATAGATTTATATTTAAAAATATGCTAATTAAATATTTGGATTACTAATAAAAATTTAAGAATCATTTTCTTGCTATCGAGGAACCTATATGATAAAATTTTTATAAATGATAGAAAGATTTAATAAATTCAAATATATGGAGAAGAACCATGAAGAGAGTAACCATTTTTGCAATGACCTTGTCTTTAGCCATCAATGGAATGTTAGCTGTTCCCGTTTGCGGTGTGGAAGCTGCCAAGGCACAAGACACTAAACTTACGGTCACAGAACAAATCATGGAAGAAGCCTCGGAAGAACTCAATGAAGAAAGTGTTTTATCTCCGGAAGAAACACCGGAAACCCCTCCCCCCAGAAAAATCATTGACATCTATGTTCGACCGGATGTTGCCATATTTTATAAAGGGCAAGAAATGGCTTTTTATAGCAGTCAAAAAGATCGGGTTTATCCAATCATCTATAACGGCAGCACCTATTTACCCCTCCGAGCAGTATCAGCCCTTATGGAAAGAGCCATTGAGTGGGATAATTACAGCAAGAGTATCTTTATAGGGAAAACCTTTCAAGATCCCGCAGGGATTACAAGGGGCAGTACATACGCAGCAGTAGCAATGACGGGAGCAACGCCCCCTGAAGATTCCCTCCGAGTAAAAGCTACTCTTAGACCGGATGTGCAGGTTTTTTATGAATTCCAGATAAAAAAATTTAAAGATGCCTCAGGTAAAAGCGTTTATCCTATCATCTATGAAGGAAGCTCCTATTTGCCCTTAAGATCCATTTCATTATTAATGAAAGAAGAAGTGGTATGGGACAATGTAAGAAAGCAAATCATTATTGGTCAAAAAGATACTGAAGGGGAAGGTTCAAATACCGACAATCCGCCTAAGGTAACCAATTCGGCCATTGACCAAATGAGCTTTATCTTTATGCGCGAAAAAGAAATATACAACGAAGTATCAGAAAAGATCGTTGAAATCATAAAAGTTAAAGATATTAATGAAAAGCAAGCCATCGCATTTTCCATCAGTGAAGATTACAGAGCCATCACACAAATCGCCCTAAACCTTAAAAAGCTGAATACAAATCAATTGACACCAGAGGAGCTGGCGATTTACAACAGCTTATCGGATTTTACAATGAGTATGGAAATGTACCTTTTGGTAATCGAAAATGTTGCATATATGGACGTAAATGATCAAGACTTTAGCTTATTAGCGGAGGCTTTGCTCCATTATGCATTAGACTCTCAGGAGAAGATGGGGTTAGTAGACCTAGAAAGTGCAAAAACATCTAATTAAGAAGTTTATAAGTTTTTATAAAATAAAACTTATAAACTAAAAAAATGAAATAAAAAAAATTAAAAAAACAAAATAAAATTTAAAAGTTGTCATATTTGCAAATTTTTTTCATAAAAAATCAAAAAAATTAAAAATTTTTCAAAAAAATATAAAAAAATATTTTACTCGACAAAAAATAAAATCCTTTAAATTTGAACAACTAAAGGATTTTTTTCTTCTAAATTTTTTTGTATTACCCTGAGAGTTGTATGACCTACAACTCAGAGTTTATTTTTTCTTTTGTCGAATAACGTTAAAATAGCTCAATAAGAAGTATTATGTAACTCAGGAAAACGAGGTTGTAAATGTACAAGGGTAAAGATGAAGATCTTGAGGTAGATTTCAAAGCAATAGGAAAAAGAATCAGAACCCGGAGAGAAGCCATTAACATGACGAGGGAAGAGCTGGCAGAATTACTATGTGTATCTCATAAGTTCTGTGGAGACATTGAGTATGGCTTACGTGGTATGTCCTTAAAAACTTTAATTAAATTATCGGAAGCGCTGAACCTTTCCATGGACTATATTATTAAAGGCCATGATCAAAAGAATACAGTGGAGTTTGGCGAAGATAATATGGTGATGGAAAATATCCTGACATCCCTATATGCTTGCAATGACAAACAGCTGAAGCAAGCAGGACAAATGGTAAAAATATTTGCGGAGGCTGTTAATGGGGGTGAATAAATACTATGGAGGTAAATAAGGAAGGATCCCTTAGAGAAGTTTTGGATAACGTTATTTTAGAAAATTCAAAGGGCCTCCAAACATACATATTTACCATGGTTAGAGATAACTATGCTAAAGATGAAATCTTTCAAAATTCTATTATCCGAGCATATCGCTCTATTGACAAATTAAAAAATCCTGATAGCATAAAACCATGGCTTATAAAAATCATTAAAACAGAAACATTCCGATATTACAATAAAGAAAAAGAATGGCACGGATTAGTTGAGTATGAACTAGATAGTGCTTATGACGTAGATAAACAGGATATTTTTGCTGAGCTTGATTTAAAGGAATCTCAGGAAGAAATTTTAGAAATGTTGGACTCGCTGGGGGACAAGTATGGACAAATACTTTTGCTTCACTATTACTATGAAATGAGTTTAAAAGAGATTGCATTATTGAAAAAAATGAATTATCATTCAGTTAAAGTGTATCATCAGAGGGGACTGGCCAAGCTGAAGAAGATGTTCGGCAAAGTATTGGAGGAAAGGAAGGAAAAATTGTGGCCTATGGGAAAATAAAAAAAGCGAGATTCTATGACGAGATGCACATTAAAGAGATAGACGAAAATTATTTAACGGAACTTTATCGCCAATCGAAAGAATTTCCCCAAGACTCGCCTCAAGCACAATTCACTAATGCAGGTAAAATCGGTACGGATTTACCCGGGCGTTTCTTTCAGAAAATAGATACTTTTTTCCTAAATATGAAAAGTCCATCAAGGGCACTGGTAACGGTAGCTCTATTATTGGTTTTGTCCGGTATTATGGCAGCCTTTATCATTGGGCAAAGTGCCATGGCAGATAAAGATAAGGACAAAGAGCTTCAAGTCGAAGGGGAAAACAAAATAATGAGTATTGGCTCTAACAGTGGAACCAGTGAGGATGGAGCAGGAATTGATGAGTATAATGTAGATACATGGGAGGAAGTTGAACATTTAAAGATGGCTATGCCGGAGTTACTGGTTCCTCAAAATCTACCTGAAGTGTATGATTTAAAAAGACTAAAAGTTGAAAAATACCCAAACGGCACATTGTTAGCAGAATATGTTTTTGATCTCCCCATAGATAAAATCATGATAATTTCACAATTTTCTTATTTAGGGATAGAAAATCCTGATAAAAATCTTTTAACTTATGATGAAATATTAATAGATGGAGATTGTACGGTTTATATTACAAATAATGAAGTTGAACAAACAATATCAGGATTTTTTTTCAATCAAAATTCAAAGGTTAATGTTTCCGGTATGCTTTCCAAGGAAGAGGTACTAAATATTATTATGGGCATTCAACAAAACTATTAAATTTTTTAAAATTATCTAATAACATAAATAATAGCATGATAAGCCTTAAGCGCTTACCATGCTAAATGTTTTTTGGACGTTTTAATTTTGTTGTCTAACCGGATATAATTTTTTCTGGGATATTACTTTTAATTTAGAATTTGAGATTAAACATAATTCGTAATTGTCATTCGTATAAATAGGGCGTTTATACAAATTATTCTTCATATTTCAGCAGGGTAATCCTGGGCCTGCTATTTAAATAGAGCTGGAGTAACTAGTGAATTTATAAACGATGCCACCGTTTTTATCCTCAGCTACTACTCTCAGTCTGTAAGTTTTGTTAGACTTCACATTCCAGTTTGTATAGAAATAGATGGCGCTGGTGTTGTACACGGTCTTCGTTTGTACGGTGGGACTCACGCCTGTGGCGGCAGTATAGACTCCCGTCGACACCCATTCCTCCAAATATGCTGTTACCGTATAATACTCCCCGGGAGTATAAGTATTTGCAGTAATTTCTCCAACGGCAGTGATGCCACCTGCACCCCTCTGAAAGCCTATGGTCACATTGGACGACTGAAATGGTGATATGCCCGGATTGGCGGCCAAAGTAGTTCCGGCCATAGAGAAGACTAGTACTAGGGTCATCAGTATTGCCATCCATACCTTGGATCTGGGCATACGTCTGTTTTCTTCCATTTGCATTCTCCTTTCGGTTTTTACAGGTTGACCCACGCTTGCAACCCATGGGTTCCTGCCTCCTTGCGTTAAAATAAAGCCATTTAAATAGAGATAATAAGTAAACAATGTCAGTACTAAAAGATATTAACACTGTTTTTCGAGAGCCACCTTAGTGCAGCTCCCTATTTTGAGGCACCTTATTGTGCCCTCTATACAATAGAACAAATAAATCAGGCTTTGGACACAAAAAAATCAAAAAAAGTCTAAAAAATCTTATTTTTCTGGAAATTTCTTTATAATAACAAAAAATTTTAATTATTTTTTTAAAAAGTGTGTCCCTAAAGGTCTAAAAAGGTTCTATTGTGTATAAGGGGTATTGATATCCACTTTGGAGGTAGGCAGATGAGACTTGCGTTAGTAGACAATTTAACATTGGATGCAGTCCAAAAGCTAATGGGACAGGTGGTCGCATATTATTATGATGACCCTGAGGACATGATCAAGGAAGACGTCATTGCTTTTGACAATCTTCTAAATGCCATCTTGTTTTCAGACCAAGTTATATATATAGAAGGATTTATGCCTGATCACAATATAGCCTATAGCCGCGGTCCCTACTTCCCTTTTTTTAAACAATATCGTATAGGGGTGGTGGCCTACAGAACCATTGTAAAGGACATCAACGATGAATTCGTGCTGAAATATGATCCCGAAGGAAGCTTGAAGGATACACCTGCATTTTATTCCTTTGAATTCATGAAGCAGCATGTACAACTACCGGTTATGCATAGATTAGAGTATGGGGCTTTAATCTATCATACAATTTCGGCAAACTTAGGCAGTGACTTGGTACTCTTTCCCTCCAGAGCGACTTTTCAGCGGAAGCTTATGGAAGATTTAGTTAGCGAACAACAGCGCCATAAACCAATGCGCTTAAACGGGGAATCCACAATCTCTCCGAAGGATTCAAATATCCCCGTTACCCATGCTTACAGAGTTCCCATGTTCATTGCCTGGTTGGCTGAAAATCATAAGGATGCAAGTTTATTTATAGAAATTGCACAAACCATGCGTGACAATCCAGAGTTTCGCGAGATCAGAAAAAATTTGGACAGGTTGAGAAGTTATTACGATGCAAGCGGTGAAATTAGTAACGCTAAGACAGACAAGCTGGAAAAAATCCTTCGAGCTCAATTTCGTCATCTCTGTGAGAAATATAAAGTGACGACCAAGGATGGAAACGTTGAAAGAAACCTTACTCTCGTCAACAATGTCAGATACATCAATCAAAATTTTATACCTGTACCGGGCTTAACCTACCCACCCCCCAAGGAAAAAGCATCTGAGGAAAAGAAGCAGAAAACAAAAGAAGAAAAAGAGGCACGTATAAAGGAGCTCTTCGGGGAAACCGGCGAAGAGTATTTTGACGTACCTGTGTTCTTTGACAGTCAGTTGGAATATGAAGTGTACAGCGTGTTGCCCCGAAGAGAGCATTATGTTTATTTGAGCGATTTGGATTATGACAAGGCACAGTTGGATAAACTTGGAATCATTTACGATTACATTACAGAAGGGCTGATCATTGGCAAAACAGAAAAAGCAAAGCTTTATAAGGAAGCACACCTATTGAGAATGATAAAATATTACGAAGAGGAAGCAGGACAGCTGTTTAACCTTCATTATAAGGAAAAGGTTGTGGATCCTAAATACCTACTCAATCGAAAGGGTCTGGAGCTTTCCAATAAAACCATGCGGTTTATCAAAAAAACTAAAATAGATGAATCTAAAAGATTCGAGAAAGAGCAGAACAAAAAAATTGACTTAGAAAAAAAGTAATCTTACCTTGCATATATTGGTAAAAAATTGTAAAATACTATTATTGTAATTTGGTTAAACAAGTTAAATAATAGTTTTTTATTATATTAAAAATATTGTTAAAGTTTATTTAATAACATTGCTAAAGTACATATTGAACATTGTTAAAGTACATAAGGACATTGTTAAGTATATAAAATATTGTTAAAGTACATAAAGAATATCGTTAATGACATTTTTCCAAGCACGAAAGGAAGACATGATAAAGTATACGAGAATTACAGCTTTGATTTTATTAGACACGATTTTCATCAATTTATCTTATATTATAGCTTTTCTTCTGCGTTTTGAATTTGATGTAGAAGCACCTGTTTTTGTAGCTCATTTTGCAGTTTTTGTTCGATATATTCCCCTGATTACCATTATTACTTTGGCGGTATACTGGATGATAGGTCTGTATAACAGCCTTTGGAAATATGCGGGAATTGAGGAAATTGTAAAGGTTGCTTTGGCCATTCTCATCTCTACGGTCAGTGTGGTTACTGCACTGTTCATGACAGGTTCAGGGCTACCTCGAAGCATATATATCATTTCGGCTCTTATGAATTTCATCTTTGCCGGGGGCTTGCGGCTGAGCTATCGATTCTTTAGGGATTTAAAATCCTCCGGCAATATTAGCAACTTTTATGAACGATGGCGCAGTGGACGACCCTTTGCCAAAATAACCGAACCCACCAAAGTCATGGTGGTGGGGGCAGGGGATGCAGGAGCTACCATTATCAGGGAGATTAAAATGCATCCTGAATTCGGAAAGAAGGTAGTAGTTGCTGTGGACGATGACCCGGATAAACTAAAAAAGCAAATTTCAGGGGTTAAAATAGCTGGTAATCATAAAAATATAAAAACTTTGGCTAGAAAAAATGCAGTGGATGAAATTATCATAGCCATACCGTCTGCATCCAAAAAAACCATACAACAAATTGCCAACGAATGTAACAAAACTCGATGCAAGCTGAAGATTTTACCGGGATTGATCGACTTAATCAATGAAAAAGTCAGCATCAGCAAGCTTCGGGATGTAGATATTGAAGACCTTTTAGGGAGAGAGCCTGTACAGGTGAACCTGCGAGAAATCAGCGGATATATTGAAGGGCGAATTATTTTAGTTACAGGTGGCGGCGGCTCCATTGGCTCAGAGCTTTGCAGACAAATTGCCCGCTTTAAGCCACGAAAGCTCATTGCCTTGGATATCTATGAAAACTCAGTCTTTGAACTGGCCAATGAATTAAAGACCACCTTTCCTACCCTGAGCTTTGAGATTGTAATTGGATCTGTTCGCAGCAAGGCCAGAATGCGAGAAGTTTTTTTAAAGTTTAAGCCTCATGTGGTTTTTCATGCGGCGGCTCATAAACACGTACCCTTGATGGAAGCCAATCCAAAGGAGGCCGTGGTAAACAATATTTTAGGAACTAAAAATCTCTTGGATTTATCCGATGAATATGCCGTGGAAAAATTCGTAATGATTTCAACGGATAAGGCAGTGAATCCTACCAATGTAATGGGAGCAACCAAACGTGTGGCGGAGATGATTCTCCAAACCATGAGCGAGGCAGGGACTTCAAAAACCAGCTACGCGGCAGTGCGATTCGGAAATGTGTTGGGAAGCAACGGCAGTGTAATCCCCATTTTTAGGAAACAAATCGAAAAGGGGGGACCTGTAACCGTTACCCACCAAGACATCAATCGCTATTTTATGACTATTCCCGAAGCGGTGCAGCTTGTCATACAGACAGGCGCCATGGCAGAAGGGGGAGAAATCTTTATTTTGGATATGGGAGATCCCGTTAGAATTATGGATTTGGCAGAGAATGTAATTCGATTATCAGGCTACGTACCTTATGTGGATATCGATATTCAAGTTACAGGTCTCAGACCTGGAGAAAAGCTTTATGAAGAGTTGCTTTTAGACGAAGAAGGTATAGAAAAAACCTCACATCACAAGATTTACGTTGGACATCCTATTCCGGCATCCCCGGAAATTGCTAAATTTTTTAATGGAAGGAGTTCTCAAACCTTAGAAGAAAAGATTAAAGAGGTGGTAACTTTAGATGATGAGCAAGTAAAGAAATGGCTGAGAGAGTTGGTACCTAATTATCAATTAGAAAGTAATAAGAAAGGGGAATGAACATGATCAAGAAATTAAGTCTGGACATCAGCAATGCTCTGGTTGAAGATGAGGTATTGCAATCCCATGTGGATGGAATCAAAGACGGCTTTGCTAAGCTGTTTTCCGGAAAGGAAGACTTCACAGGATGGGTGAAGTTGCCCATTGATCACGATAAGGACGAGCTTGCCGCTATCAAAAGTGCTGCCCAAAAAATTAGAAAGCAATGCGATATCTTCGTTGTGGTGGGCATAGGAGGCTCTTATTTAGGAGCCAGGGCGGCTGTGGAAATGATGTCCCACACCTTTCATATGAGAAAAGTAGGGAAGGATGGAATATTATCGCCGGAGGTGGTCTTTGCAGGAAACAATATCAGTGGTACATACCATGCAGAGCTGTTAGAAAAGCTACAGGATAAAGAAGTCTGCGTTTGTGTTATATCAAAATCCGGAACTACCACGGAGCCTAGCATTGCTTTTGCCATTTTAAAAGAATTTTTAATCGAAAAATATGGGAAGGAAGAAGCTAACAAGAGAATCTATGCCATTACAGATGCTTCCATCGGTGTCTTGCGGAAGGAAACTGACAGAGAAGGATATGAGAGCTTCATAGTGCCGGATGCCATAGGAGGCAGATATTCTGTCCTTACTCCTGTAGGACTCTTGCCCATTGCCGTGGCGGGAATCGATGTGGAGGAAATGTTGGCCGGAGCAGCTTCGGTTCTCACGGAAAGTGAAATCTTTAAGGATGGAGTTTTTCACGAGGAAGGTTTTGATTTTGCCATGGAAAGTGGAGAAGATGATTCCATGATACTGCAAGCAGTGCAGTATGCTTCCGCACGTTATTCCCTGCTGCAAAGAGGCAAGGAAATCGAGGTGGTGGAATACTACGAGCCTAAGCTTCAATACTTTGCAGAGTGGATGAAGCAGCTCTATGGGGAAAGTGAGGGAAAAGAGGGTAAGGGACTATTCCCTGCCGCATTGCAATTTAGCGCAGACCTTCATTCCATGGGCCAGTTTTTACAGGACGGGAATCAGATATTTTTTGAGACCGTCATCAATGTAGTTCAGCCGGAAAAGGATTTGACAGTTCCTGAAGGTGCAGGAAGCATTTTAGCGGGAAAACATATGAACGATGTAAATCAAGCGGCTGTTACAGGGGTGATGGCGGCTCACAGAGCTACCAACGTACCCATGATAAAGATAGATATACCGGATTTGACCGCTTTTACCTTTGGGCAGATGGTCTATTTCTTTGAGACCACCTGCGCTCTTACGGGATATCTTATGGGAGTGAACCCCTTCGACCAACCGGGAGTGGAAAGTTATAAGGCTGAGATGAAAAAGGCTCTATAGGTATTAGAATTTTCCAACATAATTCTCAAAAAATACATACTACTTAAAAATTATCTAAATAAACAGATAATTTTAATCAAAAGTAATAAAATATACTGAATATTAGAACTTAAGGAAAATCAACAAAAAAACATTGATAACAGCAAAAAAATGTAATAAAATTGTCCCATCCAGTTCGAAAAGCAAAAAAAATTATACGGTATTTTTATAAAAAAGGGAGGGCGAATAATGAAAAAAATAGGAGTATTAGGAACAGGTACCATGGGTGCCGGAATCATCCAAGTAATGGCACAAAACGGATTTGAAGTAGTGCTGAGAGCCAGAAGAGAATCCTCTGTGGAAAAGGGAATTGCCACAGTAGAAAAGAATTTGGACAGACTTGTAAGCAAAGAGAAGATGACAGCCGAAGAAAAGGCTGAGATCATGGGCAGAATAAAAGGCTCTACAGATATTGCCATAGTAAAAGACGCAGACCTCATCATTGAAGCTGCTACAGAAGATATGGAGCAAAAGAAAGCTTTATTTAAGGAGTTAGATGAGCTTTGCAAGCCCGGAACCATTATTGCTACAAATACTTCCTCACTTTCCATTACCGAGATCGCAGCAGCCACTGGAAGACCTGATAAAATCATCGGAATGCACTTTTTCAACCCTGTACCAATGATGAAGCTGGTAGAAATCATCAAGGGCTTAGCCACTTCTGATGAAACCAGAGACATTATTTTAAAGCTGACTACTGATATCGGTAAAACTCCAGTAGAAGTTGCAGAAGCACCCGGATTCGTAGTAAATAGAATCCTAGTGCCAATGATCAATGAAGCTATCGGTATTTTGGCTGACGGAGTTGCAAAGGCAGAAGAAATTGATGAGGCTATGAAATTAGGAGCCAATCACCCCATAGGACCTCTTGCATTAGGAGATTTGATTGGATTAGATGTTTGCCTGGCAATTATGGAGGTACTTTATTCTGAGTTTGGAGATAGCAAATACAGACCTCATCCTCTTTTAAGAAAGATGGTCAGAGGAGAAAAATTAGGTAGAAAATCAGGAGAAGGTTTCTTCAAATACTAGAAGGTAAATTCCTTTGAAACTTCAAGGGATGCATTTGCAGAATTAACCCATAAAAGAACTACAATTTGTCTACTTAAATTGTAGTTCTTTTCTTTTATGTAGGAAATATGGTCTAAGATCATAAGAGGGAAAATCACTATCTTGTAATAAAAAATTAATATCTAAATTATAAAATTTCTATTTATTTATTATAAATTTCAGTATAAAATAGATTGATTGGCATTTGTACATATACTTATATTTCTTAATTATTAGGGGTTTCATTATTAATGTAATAAAATTAGGACACAATAAACTTAACCCATGAAGTAGCCATGAGTTAATATTTTCATAGATTTAGCGATGAACGGAGACATTAGATATTGAGTAGAAAGAAAGATATTATAATGAAGGACAAGGTTAAAAATAAATCATCTAAGAAAAAATCGCCGGCAGTAGGGTTTTTACAAACCTTTTTTGTGGCTTTTATCGTTTTTGCTTTTTGTTGCACCTCTGTGCTGATGGTAGTGGACTCCATGTCCAATATTAAGCTCCTTGATAAAAGCACCGGAGAAGAAGAACAGCCGGAGCTTGAAGAGCAGCTTGCGGTTTTAGTGGACAGAAGCAGTCCATTTTTTCAAGCCTTTAGGGACTCCAAACGAGTGAACGTATTATTAATGGGCGTCAATGGCGGGATGACAGACACCATCATGTTGGTAAGCTTTGATCGAGATACTAACAGCTTGGATGTCATATCCATTCCCAGAGATACTTATTATGAAAGACCGGGATATGTTGGGGATGCAGAAAGGAAAATCAACGCTGCTTATAGGGGGAATCCTGTAAATACTGCTTATGCCGTCAGTGATATTTTACTGGGTATGCCTATTAATTACTATGCTGTCATAGAATATGATGGAGTTAAGAAAATTGTAGATACTATGGGTGGTGTACCCATGGATATTCCTTTTAATATGGTATATAATGATCCATATGACACACCTCCTTTAAGAATCAATATTTCTGCCGGACCTCAAGTATTGGATGGTGAACATGCTGTGCAATTTTTGAGATATCGAAAAGGGTATTCAGAAGGGGATATTGGAAGAGTGAAGGCTCAACAGGAATTTGTAAAATCTGCAGTAAAACAATGTCTAAGTTTTCAATTACCTAAAATAGCTAAAACTGTCTTTGAAAATGTAGATTCCAATATTACATTAGGAACAGCGGTTTCCCTTGCCACCAAGGCAGTGGGATTGAGCGCGGATAAAATGAACACTTATTTAATGCCTCATACCTTGCAGGGTGTGGCACCTTGGTACGTGTACCCTGACAGTACAGGTATTGCAGAAATGCTCAATACTATCTATTCTATTCAACCTGCTGAAACCACAGATGGAGCTATCAGTGGTGGTGGCATTACCGAATAATATCCACATCTCGACAACTTTATTTTGGGGAGGCATTTTCATAATGCTCCTCATACAAATGTTTTAATCTAAAAGGGAGTAAATTATGAGAAAAAAAGACATCTCAACAGAACCCACTATTAACAAGGTATTGGACGAAGACGTCATCCGATCTAAAAAAATCAAAGAATTGAGAGAAATTGCAAAAATCGTAGGTATTAAGGATCAAGAATCATTAAAAAAAGCAGAACTGGTGGAAGCCATAATTAGCTTAAGCTCTTCATTAGCCTCATCGGACACCAATCTTAACTCATCTGAAGAAATTCAAAGCTCGAAAAATATGCCCAAAGACATTAAAAATAATGAAGTAAAAAATCAAGAAAAAAATAATGAAATAAAAACTTCAGAAACTAAAGCTTCTCAAAACAAAACTTCGGAGCAAATAAAGAAACAACCTTCCCTAACTACTGAAAAAAGGTCTTACGTTCGGAATAGAAAAAATACGGAAGATGCTGATTCCAATAAAGAAGCCTTGGTACATGTGGTCACAGAAAACGAGCCCCAAAATCCAGAATCCCAAATAGAATCTCAAAAGACAGAAAAATCTATAGAAGAATCTGCATCTCAGACATCCATACCATCAGATAAAATAGAAAAAAAGGACGAAAAAAGAGAAGAAAAGAAGGACGAAAAAAAGGAAGAGAAAAAACAGGAGCATAACACCGAGGAAAGACCTGAAGTGGAAGGGATTCTCGATATGGCTGAAGCCGGATTTGGATTTTTGAGATTTCATAATTTCCTAACCAGTGAAAAGGACGTTTACGTTGCTCCTGCACAAATCAGAAGATTTAATTTAAAGACCGGGGATAAGATTCGTGGTATCACCAGAAAGCCCAATGAAGGAGAGCGATTTGGAGCGCTGCTTTACGTTGTAACGGTCAATGGTGAAGAGCCGGGAGCTGCCATAAAAAGACCGGATTTTGATAATTTAACCCCCATCTTTCCCAGAGAACGGATTGCCTTGGAGCATTCTCAATCGGAGCTTTCTATGAGACTTATCGATTTAATTGCCCCTATCGGTAGAGGTCAAAGGGGTTTGATCGTAGCACCTCCCAAAGCAGGAAAGACCATATTGCTGAAAAAGGTAGCAAGCAGCATTGAGCATTTGTATCCTGAAATGGAACTCATTGTTTTGCTGGTGGATGAAAGACCGGAAGAAGTGACAGACATGCAAAGATCCATCCGTGGTGAGGTTATTTATTCCACCTTTGATGAATTGCCACAAAACCATGTAAAGGTTGCGGAGATGGTATTGGCCAGAGCACAACGTTTGGTGGAGCATGGAAAAGATGTAGTAATTTTGTTGGACAGCATCACGAGACTGGCCAGAGCCTACAATTTAGTAGTTCCGGCATCCGGCAGAACTCTTTCAGGGGGATTAGACCCCAGCGCCCTTCATAAACCGAAGAAGTTTTTTGGAGCTGCCAGAAAAATGGAAGAAGGTGGAAGCATTACCATTTTGGCTACGGCACTAGTGGAGACGGGAAGCCGCATGGACGACGTGATATTTGAAGAATTTAAAGGAACGGGGAATATGGAGCTTCATTTGGACAGAAGATTATCAGAAAAACGTATTTTCCCAGCAATCAATCTCAATAAATCCGGAACCAGAAAGGAAGACTTGCTGATGACTTCCGGAGAAATGGAGGCCGTTTGGGCTATGAGAAGAGCCATGGGAAATTTAGGCACTCAGGAGGTTACGGAGACCATTATAGACCACTTGGCACATACCAGAAACAACGATGATTTTGTAGAAGTGATTAAAAAGGTATTTTCTAACTAAAGGATTTTAATATAAAAAAATATAAGGAACTTAAAATCTTTTATTGATAATACAGAAAAGGCAATTATGGATTTAGATAAAATTTTTATAAAAGATGCCAATCCGACAAAAGTGGGGGGGCAGGCAGTTCTGGAAGGCATTATGATGAAGGGTGAGGAGCGAAGTGCCGTAGTGGTACGCAGACCTGACGGAAGGCTTCATATTAAAACTGAACTGTTAAAGAAAAAAGATACTATTCGAAAAATTCCAATTTTAAGAGGTGTATTCATGTTTGTGGATGCCTTGGTTACAGGTACACGCACCTTACTTTATTCTGCGGAAGTTTTGGAAAGCTTTGAGGACACAGAAGGAAAAGCCCTTTATGAAAAAGATAAGCTGACATTGTGGTTGGAGAAACGATTTGGAGAAAAGGGTGCATTAAATGTAATGCTTTATTTTTCCGTGGTTTTGGCCTTGTTGTTTACCATAGGAATTTTTGTCATCGGTCCCACTGCCGCCTTGAATCTATTGGTACCTATTGTACCCAATGAAATTGCTTTAAATTTAATTGAAGGTTTTCTTAGAATTTTGTTATTTGTCATATATATTGTACTGATTTCTCGCATGAGCGATATTCAGAAGGTCTTTCAATTTCATGGAGCGGAGCATCAGTGCATTCACTGTTACGAAAATAACTTGCCCCTGACCCCCGAAAATTGTATGAAGTTTGAGACCTTGCATCCACGCTGTGGAACTAGCTTTTTAATGTTTGTTATGGTGATCAGCCTATTGCTGTTTTCCCTTTTAGGCTGGCCAAATTTGTTTTGGCGTATTACATCCAGATTATTGCTGATACCCATTATTGCCGGTTTATCCTATGAGCTTTTGAGATGGGCAGGTCGAAGTGATTCTGTTGTAGTAAAAATCCTGAGCTTGCCGGGACTGGCTTTACAAAAATTAACTACAAAAAAACCGGATGAACAACAGTTGGAAGTGGCCATCGCAGCCATGAAAGCAGTGCTTGTAGATCCTAAAACCCCCGTGTATGAAGGGGAATGCGACGGCGACGGAAATCCTGTAAAATATGCTGCCGAAGTTCGCCTTGTAGAATATGAACAAAATGGGAATGATAAAAAGTGTGATGGTGATAATGATCATGATCATATAGAATGGAATAGTATCAATGAAAAGTGTGATGAGGAATCATAATGAGTTTAGTAGTAAAAGAACTTTTGCAGTTAGGAGAAAGAAGACTGGCGGGAAGCCACTGCCCGAGCCCCAAGGTGGATGCAGAGCTTTTGTTTTGCCATATGCTTTCCTTGGACAAGACTCAGCTTTTTTTACGACTACCTACCACCATTGATGAAAACACCTGTGAGGAATATTTTAAACTTATCGATGCCAGAAGCACAGGGATACCTACTCAATATATCATGGGATATCAAGAGTTTATGGGGTTGAATTTTATTGTGAACGAAAGTGTGCTTATTCCCAGACCAGAAACTGAGATGATGGTAAGCTATATTATAGACCAAATAAAAGAAAACAGAACAAAAAACTTGTTACGGTCAACCTATAATGTACTTGACCTCTGCACGGGAAGTGGAGCCATAGGTATAAGTATCAGCAAAATGATTGCAGAAGTTAAGGTTACAGCTATAGATATTAGTGAAGCTGCTTTAGAGGTTGCTGATCAAAATTGTAGAAAGCACCATGTTCAAAACAAAGTAAGACTTTTGCAAAGCGATTTATTTGCTTCCTTAAAAAAAGGTCTACTGGGTGATAAATTTCATATTATGGTTTCTAATCCTCCCTACATTAAACGCCATCATATTCCTATTTTGCAGCGTGAGGTAAAGGAACACGAACCCTTGTTGGCTTTAGATGGTGGTGAGGATGGATTGGATTTTTATAGGAGAATCATTGCAGAGGCTCCTGACTTTTTAAAGAAAAACGGAACTCTTTATTTGGAAATCGGATATGATCAGGCATTGGATATCATGGCTTTAATGGCCAAAACCGACCGATTTGACAAGGTGGAGGTTCTCAAGGATTTTGCAGGCTTAGATCGCATGGTGGTTGCAAATTTAACTTAATCCATGTAAAAAATGCTTGCTTACTCAAAAAAAACATGATAATATATGAATGTTGATCAGCTAATTTGCAGTAGCAAATTATACAGTCGTTTAGGAGGAAGAAATGAAAGAAGGATTACATCCAGATTATAAGGAATGCCAGGTAACATGTGCCTGTGGCAATTCATTTACAACCAAGTCCATGAAGGATGAGATTAAGTTGGAAGTCTGCTCCGCTTGTCACCCATTTTTTACCGGACAGCAGAAATTTGTAAGCCGTGGCGGTAGAGTAGAAAAATTCAAGAAAAAATTCAATATGGATTAAGAAATCAGAGCCTTGGTAAAACCGAGGTTCTTTTTTTGAATTTCATTTGTGATATAAGGGAATTTATGGTATACTAAGTCATTAGTATTGAATTTTTTTAGGAGTTAATCAATGTACGATAAATTAGATTTTATTCAAGAGAAATATGATGAGCTTGCTATGAAGGTATCAGACCCGGCAATCATCAATGATCAGGCAGTGTGGCAGAAACACATCAAAGAAATGTCAGAGATGGAGCCCATTGTCAACAAGTACCGAGAGTACAAGAAAGCAAAGGATAATCTGGCGGATACCAAGGAAATGTTGGATGAAGGAGGCTTAGACGAAGAGCTGAGAGAAATGGCCAAAATGGAACTCTCAGAATTGGAAGATAAGCTGGAAATTCTGACAGATGAATTGCGAATCTTGTTATTGCCCAAGGATCCCAACGACGATAAAAACGTAATCTTGGAAATCCGTGCAGGCACAGGTGGCGAAGAAGCAGCTCTCTTTGGCAACGATCTTCTCCGCATGTATATGCGTTATGCGGAACGAAACCGATGGAAAACCGAGATGATGGATCTCAGCGATACGGGAATTGGGGGTATCAAAGAAGCCGTTATTTTAATTAAAGGAAAAGGAGCATATTCGCGCCTCAAATATGAAAGCGGTGTACACAGAGTACAGCGTGTTCCCGAGACGGAGTCTAGCGGAAGAATTCATACATCAGCTGCTACAGTGGCAGTTTTGCCGGAAATCGATGATGTAGAAGTGGATCTGAATCCCAACGATGTTCGGGTGGACGTGTACCGTTCTTCCGGAAATGGGGGGCAATCGGTAAACACCACAGACTCAGCCGTCCGATTAACCCATGAACCCACGGGAATCGTGGTTACTTGTCAAGATGAAAAATCCCAATTAAAAAACAAGGATAAAGCCTTTAAAGTACTCAGAGCCAAGCTCTATGACATTAAATTGCAGGAGCAAAACAAGGAAATATCCGCAGAGCGTAGAAGTCAGGTGGGTAGCGGTGACAGAAGTGAACGAATAAGAACCTACAACTTCCCTCAAGGCAGGGTTTCCGACCATAGAATAGGACTAACCTTATATAAGTTGGACTATTTTCTGGATGGCGAAATCGATGAAATCATCGATGGCTTGATTACTTCAGATCAAGCGGAAAAAATGAAGAATTTTTAAAAGAAGGCACTTTATGAAAACAATTATTTATGATGTTACAGATTTAAATAGGGAGAACCTGAAAGCATCCATGGAAAATTCCGATGATGCTGCGGAGGAAAAGATCCTAAAAGCCTTGGAAAAGGTGGATGAAGGAGCAAAAATTCTTGCGGAAGGGGGGTTGGTGGCCTTTCCTACGGAAACGGTTTATGGGTTAGGGGCCAACGCATTAGATCCGGAGGCAGTTGCCAAGGTTTATGAGGCAAAGGGGCGCCCCTCAGACAACCCAATGATCGTTCATATTTCCAGAGCCAGCGATATTGGGCAATTGACTACCATGCTCACCCCGAAGATCATACGAATTATCGACCACTTTTGGCCGGGACCTCTTACCATCGTTTTGCCGAAGAAGGATTCTGTACCAAAAATTACTACAGGAGGATTGGACACGGTAGCTATCAGAATGCCGGACAATCCTGTTGCTTTAGAATTGATCAAAAAAGCCGGTTGCCCTGTAGCGGCTCCCAGCGCCAATGTTTCCGGGAGACCAAGCCCTACCAAGGGAAGTCACGTAGTAGAGGATTTAGACGGAAAGATCCATATGATTCTCTTGGGGGAAGACTGTAGAGTGGGGATTGAATCCACAGTCTTAGACCTTTCCGTGGAGACACCTACCATCTTGAGACCGGGCATTATCACCAAGGAGGATTTGGAAACCGTTCTGGAAAAGGTGGAAATGGATCCCGGGTTGCAACCACCCTGTGAAGGAGCCTGTGAAGTAGGAGAGGGTTTAGAAAACCAGCGAGCCCCAAAATCTCCGGGAATGAAGTACACCCATTATGCCCCAAAGGCACAGATGACGGTTATAGAAGGTGAACGAAGCCGAGTAAAGAATGAAATTGAGAGGTTGAAAAAGCTCAACGAAGGCATTGGGCTGAAGGTGGGCGTTATCCTGTTTGAGGAAAAAGCATTTATCGAAGCTGCTCATGACTTTTTTGCCAGATTGAGAGAACTGGATGGAGAAGATATGGATTTGATTTTGGCAGGAGCTTTGTCAGATGAAAATCAGGTGGGTTTTGCTGTGATGAATAGAATGTTAAAATCGGCAGGATATAATATTGTAAAGGTTTAATAAGAGCTCAAGTATAATGAGAGTTCAAGTTTAAAAAGAGTTCAAGTATAATGAGAGCTCAAGTTTAAAAAGAGCTCAAGTAATAAGTAGTAGAATTTAAGCATTACTTTTTAGACCATATAATTATAGTAAGAAAGGAAGCAGGCTCCATGAAAATAGCAATAGCCAGTGACCACGGCGGTTATGAGTTAAAGGAATTTTTGAAGAAATATATAGTAGAAAAGTATGAAGAAGAAGGTTTTGAAGTAATAGACTTGGGTACCCATTCAGAGGAATCCGTGGATTACCCAGTGTATGGTAAGGCCTGCGGTGAAGCCGTTGCTTCAGGTACGGCTGATCGAGGCATAGTTTGCTGCGGAACAGGCATTGGAATATCCATAGCTGCCAACAAAGTGAAAGGTGTCAGGTGTGCCTTATGCACAGACATTCACATGGCAGTAATGACCAGAAAACATAACGATTCCAATATCTTAGCCTTAGGTGGAAGAACCATAAAACAGGAATACGCATTGGAAGTATTGAATGCATGGCTCACCACCAAGTTTGAAGGGGGACGCCATCAAAAAAGAGTGGACATGCTAGACGCAATGCCTGAAACGGCCGAAATGCCGGAGTAATAAAGGATTTAAGTTAAAAAGGAAATTTTATCTATAATAAATTAAAAGTTTAAATGAAAAATCAAAAAATAAGAAGTCAATGTTTAATTAAAAACTCTAAAAATAATGAATTAAAAGTAGAAATCGAAAAACTTTTAATAATATTGGAAATGGCTACTGTGATTTATGACAAATTTGTTATAAATTAATTGATAATAATCAAAAAACATTAACAATTAAAAAAATCAAAAAAATTTTAATTATTTAAAGATATATGGAGGTAATTATGAGTAAAGTGTACGTATTTGACCATCCCCTGATCCAACATAAGACATCTATGATCAGAATGAAAGAAACCAGCGTCAAGGATTTCAGAGAGCTTGTGAGAGAAATTTCCATGCTGATGGCTTATGAGGTCACCAGAAAGCTCCCTCTAAAAGATGTTGAAATAGAAACACCCATGAGCAAAACCACGGTAAAAATGTTGCAAGGAGAGGACATTGCAATTATTCCAATATTAAGAGCAGGGTTGGGCATGGTAGATGGTATGCTGGAATTAGTGCCAAATGCTAAAGTAGGACATATCGGCTTATATAGAGATCACGATACACACTTGCCTGTAGAGTATTACTGTAAATTGCCGGCAGATATCGAAAGCAGAGAAATCTTTGTTTTAGATCCAATGCTTGCCACCGCAGGATCAGCTTCAGCCGCTATTCAGTTCATCAAGGACAGAGGTGGAAAGACCATTCACTTCATGTGCCTCATTGCAGCACCGGAAGGCATAGAGCTTTTACAGCAAGCGCATCCTGATGTGGATATTTTTATAGCTGCAAAGGACACTCATTTAGACGAAAATAAATACATCGTTCCCGGTTTAGGAGATGCAGGGGACAGATTATATGGAACAAAATAATCCATAGAGCAGTCAAATAAATAAATCAAAGAGGTAAATATGGAAAATGGCAATGTTTTTGACGTTCTGATGGAACGTGGATTTATCAAACAAACAACCCATGAGGCTGAGATCCGAGAGCTTTTGGGCAAAGAAAAAATCAAGTTTTATATCGGATTTGACCCTACTGCCGACAGCCTTCATGTAGGTCACTTTATGCAGGTCATCATCATGATGTACATGCAGAAGTACGGTCACACTCCTATTGTATTAGTAGGTGGGGGAACCGGTCTTGTAGGGGATCCTTCCGGTCGTTCTGACATGAGAAAGGTATTATCTAAGGAAGCAGTAATTGAGAATTGCAACAATTTTAAAAAGACCTTTAGTAAATTTATCGATTTTGAAGACGATAAAGCCATTACGGTAAACAATGCTGACTGGTTGTTAGATTTAAATTATATTCAATTTATTCGAGACATAGGAAAGCATTTTTCCGTTAACAGAATGTTAACAGCAGAATGTTTCAAGCAGAGACTGGAAACGGGATTGTCATTTTTGGAATTTAACTATATGTTGATGCAATCCTACGACTTTTTGGAACTTTACAGAAGATATAATTGCAAGATGCAGTTTGGTGGAGATGACCAGTGGTCAAATATCCTGGGTGGAGTTGACCTCATCAGAAGAGAAGAAAGCCAACAGGTTTACGGCATGACCTTTGCACTTCTGACTACCAGTGCAGGTGTGAAGATGGGAAAAACCCAAGCCGGTGCCCTTTGGCTTGATCCAAACAAGACATCTCCTTACGATTTTTACCAATATTGGAGAAATGTGGAGGATGCGGATGTAAATATGTGCCTGCGAATGCTTACCTTCCTTCCCATGGAAGAGGTGAACCGATTATCAGCATTGGAAGGCTCAGAAATCAATAAGGCAAAAGAAATTTTAGCTTTTGAAATCACCAAGTTGGTTCACGGTGAAGAGGAAGCCACCAAGGCTCAAGAAGCTGCCAGAGCATTATTCTCCGGCGGCGGCAGTATGGATAATGTGCCAAAAACCGTCATGGATTCAGCCAAGTTTGAAGGGGAAGGAATGGGAGTGGTTTCCTTGATGAAGGAAGTAGGTCTCGTTCCCAGCAATGGAGAAGGCTTCCGAACCATCGAACAAGGGGGACTTACCATCAACGACGAAAAGATTACCGATAAAAAGATGATGGTAACTCTCGACACATTTAAAGATGGAAAGCTTCTGATGAAAAAAGGGAAGAAAACCTATCATATGGTGGAGCTGCATGAGGATTTGGTAGAGCTAAACTAGAATAGTATCACTCTAAGGTAAAGTTAAATGAAGTAAAATGTGACTTCAAGCAGCAGCAGTTAAGGACGATTTTATGGAGAAAAAACCTTTAATCAGTGTAAAACATATTCGAAAAATCTATCGAATGGGTAATGAAAAGGTGGTGGCATTGGACGACGTGAGTCTGGATATTGCAAAAGGCGAAATTGTTTGCTTTCTGGGTACTTCAGGCTCCGGAAAATCCACCTTCTTAAACATGGTGGCAGGACTGGAAAAGCCCACTAAGGGAGAAGTCTTTATCGGGGGCATTCCCATACATAAGTTGGATGAAGGGGATGTTACCTTGTTTCGTCAGAAAAATATTGGATTTATCTTTCAGGCCTATCATCTTTTACCCATGTTAACAGCTTTGGAAAATGTCAGCTTACCCCTTATCTTCAGAGGGGTAGACAAAAGATATAGGAAGAAAATGGCACGAGAATCTCTGGAATCTGTGGGATTGGTGGGTTACGAAAAGAGAAAACCCACTCAAATGAGCGGAGGCCAACAACAAAGAGTGGGAATTGCCAGAGCATTGGTGGGGAATCCAAAGATTATCTTTGCGGATGAGCCCACCGGAAATTTAGATTCAAACACCACTGTGGAAGTCATGGAACTGATGGTGCGACGTGTAAAGGAACACAATCAAACCTTAATTTTGGTAACTCATGACAGAACCATAGCCGACTATGCAGATAAGATTGTAACCATTAAAGATGGAAACATTCTAAAAATAGAAGAAAAAAATTATCCTCAGGACGACAGTGAAAAAAAGGGGAATCATTCTCCATAAAGATGATTTAAGAAAAAAATATATTGGCTAATCAAATGATGACTAAATAGAGGAACCTAAAATGAAAAAAATAGTGAACAATACGTCGTATAATAAAATAATAATGCTTCGTAAAAATCAAAGTAACAAAAGTTATTCTTCTTATATCAAAAGTATGATGTCTAGAATCAGTGCTTATGTCCTAATTTTTTTTGTCCTCGCCCTAAGCTTTTCTTACCCTATGAATGCCTTTGCCGTTACGGCGAATCTAAACGTAACCAATACGGGGGCTGCTTCCTTTGATGTAGGAGAAAAGGATGTGACTGTATCCTTTAAAATAAAAAATAACGAGCCCAATGATGTAAAGATAGATAGTGCAAGCTTGAGCTTTTTGCGCCCCGGATTTACCATTTCCGGAGGCATTGGGGGATCCATCACCATAGGAAGAGGGCAAGAAACCACCATCACCTTTTCTGTAACCGTGTCCAATACATATAGCTACCCAAATACGGTAGGAACCTTGGAATTAAAGAACGGTGTAGATGTAGTTTACAACAAGGCATTTACCTATGATGTGTTTTCCAACGTGGAAGCTTCCCCGGGTAGCGGAGGCAATTACATAGTAGCAGTGCAAATTTCTCACTCCATGGATAATCCTGAGGGAATTATAGCAGAGAAAGACAACAATTTAAGCATAGGTGTATTTAATCGAGGAAACACCACCATCAAAAATGCCAATGTGGAGATAGCATTGCCGGAAGGTTTATACATAAACAACGGAAGCTCCACTTCCAACGTGGGAACCTTAACCGTAGGTTCTCGAGCCACAGCCAATTTCCCCGTATCGGCAGATTCGGATATAGACAGCAAAAACTATCCTATTGAAGTAACTGTGACAGGGAATGACTATGATAATGCTGCCGTGAAGGTTACTAAGACCATCTATATTCCCGTAAAGTCAAGTAAATCAAAAGGCTCTATAGAGGATATGGAAATTTTTAACGTAAGTATTCCCGATGAAGTATTGACGGAAACCGATTTTAGATTGTCCTTTGAGGTGAAAAATAAAGGTGGTAAAGAATTAAAAAATGTAAAGATTTCATGTGAAATCCCCACGGGACTTTTTAATAAGACTCGAAGTGCATTTGTAGAGAGTCAATTTGCACCGGGAAACAGTAGAAGTTATTCTGTAAACCTATATTCGGAAGTGGACGAGAATACTTCCTTCCCAATTAAGATCACGGTGGAATCTGTGGATGCAAAGGATGGGGGTACTGTCACTCAATATGCCAACGTGTTTGTAAAAAAAGACAAGGTGAAATCCGATGCAAAGACTCCCCAACTCATGGTATCTTCTTACAGCTACGGTGGGAGCTATGTGCAAGCAGGTTCAAAATTTCGTTTGAATTTAACCTTACAAAACACCAGCAAGCAGGACTTGTCCAATATCAAAGTAACCTTAAGCTCTGACGGAACTTTTATTCCCGTAAACAGCAGCAATTCCTTTTATATAGAAGGTGTGGGAAACAAGCAACAAGCCGGTTATTCTGTAATGCTCAGCGTAAAACCCGATGCAAAACAAGAAACCTCTGCCATAGAGATTAGTATGTCCTATGAGGATGGGGAAAAGGAATTTACTTCCAAAGATACCATTTCCATACCGGTAATGCAAGAATCCAGATTGGCGGTGGATGACATCATACAGCCCATGGATCTTTACATGGGAAACCCTGCAGGTGTATCGGTACAATTTTATAATATGGGAAAAACTACTTTAAATAATCTAAGAGTTACCGCTTATGGAGATTTTGATACCATGGAATCCATCAATTATTATGTGGGGAACATGGATCCGGGGAAGAGTGACAGCTATGATTTTGCTCTGGTTCCAAGGCAACAGGGACTAATGAAGGGAGCTGTCTTATTTACCTATGAAGATGCAGGGGGAGAAGAGCAGACCTATGAAGTTCCCTTTGAATTTCAAGTCATGGGGGAAATGCCGACCTTTGGACCTGAGCCTGAAAAACCCATAGAAAATCAGAAAAAAGGAATCACAAAGTGGGTTTGGATTGGCGGAGGCGTGATTGTATTAGGAGCAGGGGCAGGAATCTTTATACGAAAGAAACGACATAAAAAGAAACAAATGGAGCTGGAAATCGATGAGTAGTAGAGATTTATTCAGCTTGAGTATTAAAAATTTGTTTCGCAGAAAAACCAGAACCTTATTGGCAGTAATCGGGGTAGTGGTGGGTACTTGTGCCATTATCGTTATGCTGTCCATTGGATTTGGACTTTCCGTAGGCTTTCAAGCACAAATTGAAAGTTATGGAAATTTACACCTGATCGATGTATACTCCGGAGGAGGAGGTTATGTTGTCATGGGAGATGTAGCCGTTTCCTCTACAGAAAAGCCAAAGGATGGAGTGCTGGACGATAAGGCTATTGCAGAAATGGGGAAAATCCCGGGAGTAGAAGCAGCATCTGCCAGGGAGGATGCTTACCTGTCATTTGGAATCGGAAAGTTTGTCATGCAGACTAGCGTAGTTGGGATTGCACCTGAGATGATGCAGAAGTTTGGTTATGAGGTGCAAGACGGAAGACTGTTGATGCCGGGAGATAAATTTACGGTGGTCTTTGGAAATCAAGTTCCCAGTTGGTTCTATAATCCTAAAAAAACTCAAGGATATAGTTGGGGAGGACCTCCTCAGGTAGATGTAATCACGGATAAGATGATTGTAACGGCGGATGACCGTTATGGGCAAAAACCAGAGCAGGGCAAGGGTGGCGAAGATAATAAGATTACGTATAAAGAGTATAAGGCAAAAGGTGTTGGGATACTCAATAATCCAAACGATCAATCTGCATACACTGTCTATATGCCTCTGGAGACTGTGAAAACTATCAATGCGGATACCTCTAGGGCACGTAAGGAAAGCAGTGTTAACAAGAGAAAAGGCTATAACTCAGCCATGGTATACGTAACCAACATTGAGGATGTGGTAACTATTAGTGAAAGTATCCGAAACATGGGGTTTCAGGCTCAAAGCTTAAATGACTGGTTGGAGTCCATGAAGGAAACAGCACGCATGATACAAGGGATTCTGGGAGGAATCGGTGCTATTTCTTTATTGGTAGCTGCTTTAGGCATCACCAATACCATGATCATGTCCATATATGAGAGAACAAAGGAAATCGGTGTTATGAAGGTCATCGGGGCAAACCTGCCGGACATTAAAAAAATGTTTTTAATAGAGGCAGGAATGATTGGACTTTTGGGAGGGCTAATTGGTATGATCTTTAGCTATCTTATCTCTTTGCTGATGAATACCTTGCTGAGTGAAGCAATGAGCATGTTTCTGGGAATCGGAGGAAACGGTACGCCTGTTTCCATCATACCTTGGTGGGTTTCCCTTGGTGCCATTGGATTTGCAACTGTTATCGGAATTATATCAGGCTATTACCCTGCCAAACGTGCCATGAAGCTTTCCGCACTAGAAAGCTTACGAAATGAGTAAAAATAAAGATTGACAACAGTTTTTTCCTATTATATAATTTGAATTGTGCTATTTGCAAGTTTTGTAGATAGTTTAGTAAATCAGGTACAGGCTGGGTAGCCGGCCGTGGCCGAACATCAATCGGAAGGTGCCGAAACAAATTGAAATTTAAATTTTAATTCAAGTAGGCAGGAGGTAAAAATGAAATCATTTATTGCAAAACCTCATGAGGTGGAGCGCAAGTGGTACGTC
>CAYWVS010000011.1:0-54168 GCA_964461765.1 uncultured Anaerovorax sp. | reverse complement strand
CTTCACTTCCGAGTCCCGTAGGTTCCGTGACGCTGGGGGGATTATACCCTCTGGGAGCCACCAGTCTCCACAGCCAAGCAATTGCAGGTGGAAGAATTTGGAACAGTCCAATAATGCCGTAAGTTGGCTGGAATCTGAAACAAGGAGGAGTCCTTACCCCAAAGCTTCGAACATCTACCTCTACAGGCTCTTCCACTACATCCTCAATATTCTTTCTAGGCAGAATTACCCTTGGATTAGTACAAGGTTCGCCATTGCTGTTTAAGGTGTGCTCCCAAATCAAACAGGTTGCTCCGGGGCAGCCTTGGATATTAAAAAATGCCAAAGGCTCTTTGGGATGGATACAAGCTCTCTCGTAATTGGCATCACATCCATAATGGGTGATGTGGTCAATTCTAAGAAACCATCCGTTTTCAGCATCCTTCACCACCAGTTTCTTACTGTAATTTTGCAGCTTAGGATGGCACATAGCCATATCATCTGTTACCGGCTTTAACTGACATTCTTCAGTCAGCTCGATATAGATCTTTTCTCCGGAAACTAGGTTCTGCCCCAGTACCATTCTGCCGTCAGGCTCTCTGTGGATCTTTTCCAGCATTTCACTTTTACCGCTGCCGCTGGCTCCCTCGTGCATAATTACCACTTCATTTTCATAAGGGGTAATGACCTTAACAGTGGAAGCATGGGCTGTAATCCAGTTTTCAGATTCTCCGATATTGATGAGCATTCCATAGACACCCTTCTTTGCACTGGGTCCAGGATATAAATTATATGCAAACATTTCATGCATGTTGTCCAAACGGTTGTGTGCCACTACTTGTTTTCCATTAAAATGAGTATGTCTGAAAGTGGGAGCCAAGAAAATCATACCTCTGGGTTCAAAGTCATCGTGAAGATCTACAGGTTCAATAAATCCTTGTAAATCCGCTAAACCTAAAGCAAAAAATGCCGCATTCTTGGGTGCTATGAGTAAAGCATCATAGCCGTAGGGATCTCCCCCTGCCATAAAGGGCATGGCGATTAAGGATTGTCCTTTAAGCCAATCCAAGGTTTCCTTTCGCACTGTGGCAAAATCCTGATCAAAGATGTCTTTAAACTTTGGCTTATCCGTAGGCTTGTCGTCACAAACCACCAAGCTGTCAGGGTCTCTCCTTCTCATATAGTCATCTGCATAGTTTACTGCAGCACCGTTCTTACATCTTGTTACAGTTGCCTCCAGAGTATCTCCTTTTCCGGGGACATCATAGCGCACCTCAAAAACATCGTTCTTAGGGGATCCAAAGCTTAAACTGATCAGTTCATCTCTGCTTTTCGGAACGATTACTTCTTCACAAGATTCAAGAAGCTCTTTGATTTCATCGCTTAAGTTCATTTTATTAAATAAAACTTCACTCATCTTTCTCTCTCCTTTTCTTAATTTATCTCAATCTTTTTCTGTTTAACTATGGCTTCCTCTTATCATATGCAATTTCCATAAAAATACTTTAAAACATGGAAATTACAAGTTAAAGATTATTTTTTTACTGCACCGTCAAGAGTGGCTCAATGTGCCGGGTATTCTTTAGTGTTTACCTTTACCAAATGAACGGTTTCGAATAAAATTCAAGGAAATATTTAACTTTTATTTTACCACATCACTTAAAACTTTGCACTATAAAATTGCACAAATTGCACACCATTCTCCATCTTCCATAATTTCAACGATTTCAAAGCCTGCTGCTGTGATAGCTTCACTGACCAAAGCCTTCTTTTCCACGAGAATTCCGGATGATATGAAATACCCTTGGGGTTTTAAGTTTTTCTCCACATGTACCGCCAACATCATGACCAAGTCCGCCATTAAATTGGCCACTATTACGTCAGCTTGAAAATCTATGCCACGGGTCAAATCACCCTTGAGAATCTGTACCTTGGAATCTCCGGTTTCCCTGATCATATCCCTGTTCATCTCTATGTTTTCCAGAGAAACACGAATGGCTTCAGGATCAATATCTACCCCTAATACCTCCGAGGCACCTAAAAGTGCACCGCCGATTGACAGAATTCCTGAGCCACATCCTACATCCAGTAATGAATCCCCTGGCTTCAAATATTTTTCTAGCAGCTTTAAGCAGAGAGAGGTAGTCTCATGTGTTCCCGTGCCAAAGGCCATGCCGGGATCTAACCGTATGATGAGAGGTTTCTCCTCTCCCTCCTGTTCTTCCAAAGATTTCTCCCAGGAAGGTACCACTATGATTCTATTGGATACACGTGTAGGGTGAAAGTATTCCTTCCACTGATCTTTCCAGTCTTCGTCTTTAACTGTTTGGATCTCGATCCTTTCCACTAATCCGGTACCTAAAAGCTCTCCCTGAATCTTATCAAGGGTCCATTCCTCACTGTTTAAACTATCTGAATCTAGTGCTTTGATATTTTGATTAACATATAATTCTTTATTTATCGAATCAATCTCCAAATTCGGATCAATCTCCAAATAAATGGTGATATTAGTCTCTATTTGATCCAAATCCAATAATTTTTCATCTACATAATCCCAGTCATAGGAATTTTTCTTCTCCAAAAGCTCCTGTATATCCCGAGAATCCTCAATAAGAAAACCCTCTATGCCCATATCATCTAAAATATGGACAAGAGAGTCTATGTTTTCTTGTTGAGTATAAATTTTGACTTCTTTATATTCTTTCATCATTAACCTTTTCAATCATTTATTTTGGTTAAAATCATTACTACTCATTTTATATGACCTTTATTTTACTTAAACAGCTTTTTCATAGTTTCTGCAAAACTTTTTCCCTTGGAATAGCTTTCTTGAGTAAAGGCCTTTTCCAGCTGCTCCAACTGCTTCTTCTGTTCTCCCGTAAGCTTTGTGGGAACTTCTAGGTTTACTTTCACGTAAAGGTCTCCTGCTTTTCCACTGCGCAAGCTTTTCACACCTTTTCCCTTTAAACGGAATACCGTATCCGGCTGAGTTCCGGCAGGAACCTTGTATGCAACCTTCTCTTGTAAGGTAGGTACGGTGATTTCTGCACCCAAAGCAGCCTGAGTAAAGGTAATGGGAATATCCAACCATAAATCGTTGCCCTTACGCTTAAACAAGCTGTGTGGTTCCACGGAAATTACCACGTAAAGATCCCCGTTAGGTCCTCCATTGCTTCCCGGCTCACCCTGCCCTCGGACTGAAATAACAGAGTCGTTGTCCACTCCTGCAGGCACATCCACTGATATGGTAACGGTCTTTCGAATTTTCCCTGACCCTTGGCAAGCATGACAAGGTTTTTCTATCATCTGACCGCTTCCGCCGCATTTATCACATGGGGATACACTGGCAAACTGACCAAAAGGTGTCCTCTGAGTAGTTCTCAGTTCCCCTGTGCCATTACACTTGTCGCAGGAAACCTTGGAGGTTCCCTTCTCAGCACCTGTACCGCTACAATCGTCACATGCTACATATTTGTTTATTTGTATTTGTTTCTTTACGCCAAAGGCAGCCTCATCAAAAGTAATATGAAGACCCTTCTGTAAATCTTGTCCTTTGCGGGGACCCGTTCTCCTTCTGGCACCTGCTTGATTATAACCCGCATTGCCTCCAAACATGCCGCCGAAAAGATCACCAAAGATATCCTCAAAACCGCCACCGAAGCCACCACCAAAGCCGCCTCCAAAGCCTGAATTGGGGTCTACTCCTGCATGACCGAATCTATCGTACTTCTCTTTTTTCTGAGGGTCAGAAAGTATGCTATATGCTTCATTTACTTCTTTAAATTTTTCTTCTGCTGCCTTATCGCCGGGATTTTTGTCAGGATGAAATTCCATAGCTTTCTTTCGGAATGCTTTTTTTATTTCAGCCTCTGAAGCGCCTTTCTGCAATCCAAGGACTTCATAAAAATCTCTCTTTTCCGCCATAATGCCCTCTCCTGTCTCTATGTTCCATACTTATATGTTCTTATTTTTGTAGGGCGGCCTGCTGACCGCCCTTATAACTTTACTATTTATTTCCTTCTTCGTCAACTACTTCGTAATCGGCATCTACCACATTATCAGGCTTTGGTGCTTCTTCTGTAGCCGCCCCTCCCATATTGTTAGGGTCGAATCCACCTGCTCCGCCTTGAGCAGCTTGAGCCTTTTCATACATCTTGGCAGAAATGGTATGGAACTCGTTGGTAAGAGTTTCAGTCTTGGCTTTGATGTCATCCATGTTATTTGCTTCTAAAGCCTTAGAAAGATCGTCTTTAGCCGCTGTTATCTTAGCTTTCTCCTCTTCGCTCAAGTTACCTTCCAAATCTTTTAAAGATTTCTCAGTCTCATAAACTAAAGTTTCAGCTCTGTTTCTTGCTTCTATCTCTTCCTTTTTCTTCTTATCTTCTTCAGCATATTGCTCGGCCTCTTTTACCTTGGCTTTGATTTCATCCTCAGAAAGCTTAGTGGAAGAACTGATAGTAATTCTCTGCTCTTTACCCGTACCCATATCCTTTGCACTTACGTTTACAATACCGTTGGCATCGATGTCAAAGGTTACTTCGATCTGTGGCACACCTCGTGGTGCAGGTGGAATACCTGAAAGCTGGAATCTTCCCAGAGTAATATTTCCTGCTGCCATTTCTCTCTCACCCTGCATTACGTGAATGTCCACTGCGGTCTGATTGTCTGCTGCCGTAGAGAAAATCTGGCTCTTTTTCGTTGGAATAGTAGTGTTTCTTTCGATAAGTCTGGTAGCAACTCCTCCTAAAGTTTCGATGGAAAGGGAAAGGGGAGTAACGTCTAACAGTAATACATCGTGTACTTCACCGGTAAGAACGCCTGCCTGAATAGCTGCACCTACGGCTACGCACTCATCGGGGTTGATCCCTTTAAAAGGCTCTTTTCCTGTAATTCTCTTTACTGCCTCTTGGACTGCCGGAATTCTCGTAGAACCTCCTACCAAAATGACTTTTTCAATGTCGCTATTGGTGATGCCTGCATCAGACATAGCTTTTCTCATAGGCTCTATTGTTTTTTCTACTAAACCGGAGGTCAGTTGATCAAATTTAGCTCTGGTTACATCCATGTCTAAATGTAAAGGTCCATCTGCATTAACTGTGATAAATGGCAGATTGATATTGGCAGTTTGAGAGCTGGAAAGTTCTTTTTTAGCCTTTTCTGCTGCTTCCTTCAGTCTCTGAAGAGCCATTTTATCTTTTCTTAAATCTACGCCGTTCTCTTTGGCAAAGCTGTCTGCAATAAAGTTCATGAGAACTTCGTCAAAATCATCTCCACCCAACTTGTTATTTCCGCTGGTAGCCAATACTTCGAAAACGCCGTCTCCCAAATCTAGGACAGATACGTCAAAGGTGCCGCCACCTAAGTCGTAAACAAGTATCTTGTGATGCTTTTCATCTTTATCAAGTCCATAAGCCAAAGCTGCTGCCGTTGGCTCATTGATAATTCTCTTAACATCAAGCCCTGCAATTTTTCCTGCATCCTTAGTTGCTTGCTTTTGACTGTCTGTAAAGTAGGCAGGTACGGTGATAACCGCTTCTGTAACCTTTTCTCCTAAGTATGCCTCTGCATCAGCCTTTAATTTTCCCAGAATCATAGCGGAAATATCCTGTGGAGTATAAGGCTTTCCATCAATTTCTACATTATAATTTTCACCCATATGTCTTTTGATGGACGAAATGGTTCTGTCAGGGTTGGTGATGGCCTGCCTTTTAGCAGTTTCCCCAACTAATCTTTCTCCGTTTTTTGCAAATCCCACAACGGAGGGAGTGGTACGATTTCCTTCTGAATTGGCTATTACTACAGGTTCTCCCCCTTCCAATACGGATACGCAAGAATTGGTAGTTCCTAAGTCGATTCCTATTACTTTACCCATTTTTAAATCTCCTCTCTTTTTTACATTTTTTTTCAGTCTTGTATTTTTTCAGTAATCCTTTTGTCATCAATGAATGACCCTATTCTGCTACTTTTACCATGGCTGCTCTGATCACTTTTCCATTTAAAGTATAGCCCTTTTGCAAAACGGAGGTTACCGTTCCGCTTTCATACTCCGAAGAGCTTTCCGTCATTACTGCATGGTGGAAGTTGGGATCAAAGGGCTCTCCCGCGGATTGAATCTCCTTGACACCGCTCTTTTCCAATACACCACTCAGCTGTTTGAAAATTTTGCTCATACCCTCTGCATAGCTTTCATTGCCATCAGAAGCATGATCTAGAGCTCTTTCAAAGTTATCTATTACATTAAGCAATTCCACCGCTATTTTTTCGTTGGCATATGCATAAATGTCGCTTTTTTCTTTTTCTACTCTTTTTTTGAAATTTTGGAAATCGGCAGCTAATCTTAAGTACTTGGCATTTAATTCTTGATCCTCTTTGTTTTGCCCTGAGCTTTCCCCCATGACTTCTCGGATCTCCTCTGCAATTTCTCCTGCTATTTCCTCTTCCGTTTGTGGGTTCTCATTCTGTACTTGATCTTGCTCTTGAGCCACATCCTCCTTGGAAGCTTTTTTACTTGTTTCTTTTTCTGCTTTTGTATCCTTCATCTTATCTACCTTCAACTTTTCCTCGGTGCTGTCCTTTTTTTTACTCATCCTCCACTTCCCCCTTTATTCCAAACGCTTTACTGATATTATCTGACATGTATTCGATAACGGATGTTACTTCGTCGTATTTCATTCTGGTAGGTCCTATAACACCTAGCTTCCCCACCAACTTCCCGTCTATTTTATAGGTTGCTGTAATCAAGCTACAGTCTCTCATCAAATCGTCGGAATTTTCATCTCCAATGGTGATGATTACCCCATTTTCTCTGTTCAGCAGCACATCTGTAAGATATTTTTTTTGATTGAGTAATTCTAAAAATAATTTTGCTTTTTCTATATCATTATACTCCGGAATGGAAAAAATATTTGTTAAGCCTTCCATATATAATTCAACATTTAGCATATCTTCTAAAGTGTTGAGAAAGTTAGGGAGTATGTTTTGAGCCAATCTGCTCATAGCTTCTATGTCTGAATGAAAATTGCTGATTATATCTGCTGTGAGTATATCGCTAAGTCTCTTTCCTTTATAGTTATAGGTCAGGGATTTGGAAAGGAGGTCTAGCCCTTGTTCCGTATAGTGAACATTGATCTTTAAAGCGGTATTGGAAACCTTTCCGTTTTCTGCAACTATCATCAGGACGATGGTGCTATTGTCCACAGGGAGTAAATTGATATATTTCAGTTTGTTGTCATCATTTTTAGGTGTTATGGCAAAGGATGTAAGGTTGGTGATCTCTGAAAGAAGTGAAGCAGCATGCTTAATAGTCTTTTCCAGTTCAGCAATATTGTTATTTAGCTTTTTATTAATAATGCTTTTTTCTTGCTCCGGTAACTCGTATCTCTCCATAAGATTATTGACATAAAGCCGGTAGGCTTTTTGGGAAGGTACCCTGCCTGCAGAAGTGTGTGGATGAGTTAAAAATCCCATCTCCTCTAAATCAGACATTTCATTTCTTATGGTGGCGGGGCTGATACCCATGTCATACTTTTTTGAAAGAGTTCTGGAACCAATGGGTTCAGCGGACTTGATAAAGTCACCTATGATTGCTTGCAATATCCTTAATTTTCTTTCATTTAACTCCATTACCATCACCTGTTTTTCTTCTTTGTTAGCACTCTTCCTTGGTGAGTGCTAACTCTTGAATTTAATTTAACATTTATTAACAACGGTGTCAATAGATTTTTCCAAAAATTTTTAAAATTTTTTTGAGGAAAAACTGGTCTCATCATTATGATTACGATACCAGTCCTTTTTATTGACCATGAATAGTAAGGGACGCATTTTCCCCAGTAAATCAATAGTAGATGAGTTAGTAGACTTTACTGGAATTTACGAAAAATTTTCAGCCCATAGGAGTGCGCATTTTATAGCTCTTTCCCAACCCTTTAGCAATTCTGTTCTTACAGCTTCCTCCATTTTCGGTTGAAAGCACCCGTTTCCTCCACAATTTTGAATAACCTCATCTTTATTTTTCCAGAAACCCACAGCTAAACCTGCCAAATATGCCGCTCCCAAGGAGGTGGTTTCTACCGAGGTCGGTCGTTCTAATGGAATGTTGGTAATGTCGGATTGAAATTGCATCAGGAAATTATTGGCACTGGCTCCTCCATCTACCTTTAATATCTTCATAGGTATCTTGCAGTCCTCCTCCATGGCCTTGATCAAGTCGTAGGTTTGATAAGCCAAGGATTCCAAGGTAGCTCGTACCACATGGTTTTTTCCTGCTCCTCTGGATAGTCCCAAAATCATTCCACGGGCATAGGAATCCCAATGAGGTGCACCCAATCCCACAAATGCCGGCACCACGTAAACACCGTTGGTATTGGGCACTTCCATTGCCATCTTCTCCGATTGGGCTGAGTTTTCGATCATGTGGAGTTCATCCCGCAACCACTGAATGGCAGCTCCCGCTACAAATACAGATCCCTCCAGTGCGTAATAAACTTTTTGATCTAAGCCCCAAGCGATGGTGGTCAAAAGTCCGTGCTGTGAAAATACCGGCTGTTCTCCTGTATTCATCAAAAGGAAGCACCCTGTGCCATAGGTGTTTTTTGCCTCTCCCGACGTAAAGCAGGTTTGTCCAAAGAGAGCCGCCTGCTGATCCCCTGCCGCCCCGGCAATGGGAATTGCCCCGCCAAAGATGGTGGGCTCCGTCATTCCGTATATATGGCTAGATGGCAAAACTTCCGGCAACAAAGAAGGGGGAATCTCAAGCTCTCTCAGAATTTCTTCATCCCAAGTTAAGTCTCCAATGTGATATAACATGGTTCGAGAAGCATTGGAGTAATCCGTTGCATGGACTTTGCCTCCAGTGAGGCGCCACATGAGCCAGGTTTCCATGGTTCCGAAACAAAGCTGTCCATCTTCTGCTTTTTCTCTGGCTCCCGGTACTCTGTCTAATATCCACTTGATTTTGGTGGCGGAGAAATAAGCATCGATGATCAGCCCCGTTTTCTTCTGCACCATCTCCTCTAATCCTCTGCCCTTTAGATCTTTGCAAATATCTGCCGTTCGTCTGCATTGCCAAACAATGGCGTTGTAAATGGGATTACCTGTATTTTTATCCCAAAGAACGGTGGTTTCTCTTTGGTTTGTAATGCCTATGGCAGCAATATTTTGATGGGACAGGTTAATCTTATACATAGCTTCCTGAGCTACTCCCACTTGAACTGACCAAATTTCCATGGGGTCGTGCTCTACCCATCCGGGTTGGGGGTAAATCTGTTGGAACTCCTTTTGGGCTATACTTTTGATTTCTCCTTTTTTATCGTACAAGATGCAACGGCAACTGGTGGTTCCCTGGTCTAACGCCATAATATATTGTTCCATTTCCCATCCTTCCTTTCAAATAATTTGCAACAGTGTGTTTTCTCTCAGGAAACTGGTTCCTCAAACAAAAGGAACCTTCACAACTGCTCAAAGCCTTACCATTGGTCATATCAGATTCTTTATATTGTTATATAAAATCTTATTTTAAAATTTAAATAATCACCTTATACAAAAACCGCTAAGGCTCTATTTGAAAAGTCGATTCCCTTGTGTGTGAGCCTCATTTTGCCGTCTTGGGTCAATTCGATATAGCTTTCTTCTTTTAGGGTTTTAATCTGTGAGTCGTAAACCTCAAAGATGGAGAGTTCAAATCGTTTTTCAAACTCCCTTAGTTTGATGCCCTCTATCTTCCTCATGCCCGTAAAGATATATTCTTCCATGGAATCCCTCAGGGTATTTTTATGCTGCCATTCCGGTTTTGTGGGATCTTCCAGATATTTTTCCAAGGACTTGTGATTGCTGAATCGGTTTCCCTCTATAAAGGAATGGGCTCCTAATCCAAATCCTGCATATTCCTCCAGAGACCAATACTTCAAGTTATGGCGGCACTGGTACCCGTCTTTTGCTCCATTAGAGATTTCATAGTGATGGTAACCTTGACGCTCTACCTTGGAAGGGTTTTGTAAAAATTCAATTCCATCCCAGTATTGCTTCCGATCTACCCTATCGGTCACCTCTTGCCATTTTCCTTTTTCAAAATCACTAAAAAAGGGAGTACCCTCTTCCAATTGTAGCCCGTAAAAGGAAATATGCTCCGGCTCTAGTTCTGTTGTCTTCTTTAAGGTATCCATCCAAATTTCATGGCTCAATCCCGGAACCGCAAACATTAAATCTACATTTATATTGTCAAATCCGGCTAACCTAGCTTCTCGGAAGTTTCTATAAAAATCTTCAGACTTATGAATTCTTCCCATAAAGGTTAGGATTTCGTCATCCAAGGACTGTACTCCCATGCTGAGTCTGTTGATTCCCATGCTGCGATAATTCTTCAATTTATCCGAAGTTAATGTTCCCGGGTTGGCTTCAATGGTAATTTCACAGTCGTTGCAAATCACAAAACTATCCGCAACAGTCTTCATAAGCTCATCCATCTGCCGTGAAGATAAAAGGGAAGGTGTTCCGCCGCCTATGAAAATGGAATCCACCTTATAAGCTTCTTTATATGGAACACTTTTTTCACGAAGCTCCTTTGTCAAGCTCTTTAGATACTTGTCCACTAATTCCTCACTCACAGCTCTAGAAGCGTTGTCCAGAACCCTAGAAGCACTCCCCACAACAGTAGCAGCATTCTCTCGGGAAGAATGACTAAGTTCAAATGATAAAAAATCACAGTAGTTACATTTTTTTATACAAAAAGGTATGTGGATATATATCCCCAAGTTCTTCATGTTAATTACTCCTGTAACTGCAAATTTGTATGATCTCGTCGTAATCAAATAAATCCGCCGCATTGATCAACCGATGTAATTTATCCAATTCCTCTTGGCTTAATTGAACGCCTTTTAATACTTTTATCACATCCAAAACCCCATCTAAATCAAAGTCCTCTGCCAAAGTCCTTATATTTTCAAAATGATTCTCAATCTCATCTTTGTCAATGATAATTTTACTATCATCGGATAAGATTTCCTCCACGATTCCATATTCCTCTAAACTATCTACAAATTCCTTATACTTAGAAATAAGGTTATGGAAATCCTTTTCAATAAAGATAAAGTCTCCCCGCTTTCCGGCAAACTCATGGTTTTTCGCATGCTCCGATAAATCCATGTTCTTTGCAGAGGCTGCTACGGATTTTAACGCATGAACCTCAATAGTGTAATTTTTAATATCCTTTTCTTCAAATAAATGGTATAGCAAAGGAATCTTTCTTTGACCGTCTATATAAATGCTTCTTAAAATTTCACGATTGAGCATGTCATTTTTTTCATTAATAGTAGTTGGCTCAATATATTCCACAGTGTCTTTTGGGAGATAGGTATATAATACTCGGCTCAACTCCTTCACCTCAATGGGTTTTGAAAGAAATTCCGTAAACCCATATTCCATATACATTTCTCTGGCACCACTGATGGCATTGGCAGTCAATGCAATGATAGGTACATTCTTATAGTATTGATCATCAAAATTCCTGATGATTCCCGTTACCTCCACCCCGTCCATTATGGGCATCATATGGTCGATAAAAATAATATCATAGTTGTTATATCTTACTAAGCTCAAACAATCTTCTGCATTTAGGGCAGTGGAAACGTTGATTTGATAAAGCTCTAATAACCCCTTGGCCACAATGAGATTCACAGAATTATCATCCACTACCAACACCTTGGCATTTGGCGCCACAAAGTTTAATAAGGTGTCCCCTTCTTCCTTGGAAGTTCTTGCAAAGCTCTCATTGTTTAACAAGTTTGCAAAGTTTAAGACATAACAAGGTCTATGCATAAACCTTACCTTACCAAAAATGGTATGACTTTCATTCATGCCCGTTACCACAGTAACCGTTGATTCAGGTGCCAATCGGTTCACTTCTTCGGAAATCTGCAAATACAGCCTTCTTGGCAAAATAATATGAGTATACTGATTGCTAAGCTTTGAGGAAAAGTCCTGCAAACCTGTAGTAACATAACATTCTACCCCCATATTTTCAAAAGCCTTTTTCGTATTTTTCTTCAGGATGTCACGTTCCTCTATAACAAGAACCTTTTTCTTTTCTTTTTCATAAATTTCTACTAAGCTTTTATCGCTACATACCCTCAAATTTACATAGAACCCAAAGGTAGTACCCAAGCCGTACTCGCTGTTGCACCAAATATCCCCATCCATCATATCCACCAATCTTTTGGAGATAGCTAAACCCAAGCCCGTACCCTCCACAGACCGGTTTCGCTTGGTATCCACCTGGGAAAAAGAAGAGAACAATTTGGATAAGTCATCCCCCTTGATTCCCATGCCTGTATCCGATACCTTTGCATAAATCAGTGCTCGATCCTGGTTTTCACCCTCATATTCGTACCAAAGCTTCAGCTTGACATAGCCTTCTTTCGTAAACTTTACTGCGTTGGATAATAAGTTGACCAAAACTTGACGCAACCTCACTTCATCCCCAATGAGATCATTGGGGAGGCTGCTATCCACATCCACAATAAAATCAATGCTCTTTTCTTCAATTTTAACAGCAATCATATTAATCACATCATTAATTACAGAGGATAATTGAAAGTTGATGTTTACAAGCTCCAATTTTCCCGCTTCAATTTTAGAAAAGTCTAAAATATCATTAATAATAGCCAGTAGGGTATTGCAAGCATTCTTAATGTTTATAGCATTTTCTTTGACCCCATCATTGACGTTATCTCTCAAAATGAATTCTGTCATGCCGGTAATAGCGTTCATGGGGGTTCTGATCTCATGGGACATATTGGCTAAAAAGTCACTTTTCGCACGATCTGCATGAATGGCCTCCAAACGCTTATCCTCCACGATTTTCAGAAGAGTATTGGCATTCAAAGTTTTTGCTTCATTAATATTCTTTAATTTTTTAATTTTCCAAATCATGACTAAAAGCAAGGCCTGACCGATGAACAAGGTCAGTAGCTTTATCACCATATCTCCGGGTTCTCTAATGTACTGATAAGTTATATCCGGGAAAAATAGAATACTGATAAAATAGATGATGGCAATATAAGCACCTTCTACCAGGTTTAAACGCAAATCAAGATGCAAAGAGTTAATGCACACCATAGCCAAAAAAGTACCCTGAATGACACCGATGTCACCCCAAAGGTAGCCATAAACGGTGGTCAATGTCAACATAAGCATCGCCAGAGAAAATTTTTGAACAGTGGCATGTTCAAAGGTGCCAAAGGTTAACATGGTGCTGACCATAATGGCAAACATGCAGCTTACAGATACGGTTGCGGGAAAAGCACGAATAAAACTCAGAGCAATAAAATAAAGGCAAAAAATCGTGGTGACAAAATACAGTATTTTCCCTTCCTTATTTACCTGTCTCATATATATCGGTCTCCTTTTGGGAATTTATTCTAAAGCTAAATATTCTTCCTGCATCCCCGGCACGATGAAATTTAAGGCATGATGCAGAACCTCTATGTTTGCAAAATAGGCTTCCTTTGTTTCTCCATCATAATTTAAAACGAAAGAGCCTCCGCTCTCCAATGATATTTTAATCCTTTTGCCCTCGGTCAAAACGGGTTTTTTTTCTCTGGCTGACAGAGTACCCTGCTTAAGCGCCGACAAATCTGCCGTTACCCCAAAGATATTTTGAATTCTATAAAACAACAGATTCAGAACTCCATCATCAATAATGGCATCCCTTCGTGGTATATATGCTCCGCCATAGGAAAAATTGTTCATAATAGAAACAATGGAATACTCGCCGTCGTAACTGACCCCATCCACTTCTATAATATATTTATCGTAAATATTAGTAACTAGATTTTTCACAATAGGAAAAAAATATGGCAAGCGATGATTAAAAACTCCCAAATACTTCATGGAACCTCTGCCCATATCTCTACCCACTCTGGCATCTAATCCACAACACACTGCATTGGTTGCATAGTCATTGTTTACCTTAATCAAATCAATTTTGCGTAAATCCCCTTCTATCAACTCCCGAATACTGTAAATGCCATTGGAATATTTGCCGAATGCCTTTGCAATATCGTTGGAGGTACCCATGGGATAAAAGGCCACCTCCACCTTATTAAAGTCTAGAATTCCATTGATGACTTCATTTAATGTTCCCAATCCACCGCAAGCATAAAAACGAATTATTTCCTCACCAAAAAAGTCACACATTTTTTTAGCAAGGCTAGTGGCATGTCCCGAATACTCCGTAATGAAGGTAAAACATTCTTCATGACGCTTTCTGAATATATTTTCAATGATATTTAAAATATAAATAGATTTGTCAGCAGTACCTGCCTTAGGGTTTATGATAAATATATGCTTCAATCAAATACCTCCCCAAAGGTCTACATATCTTCCATTATATAATCCATCAAAGCAACTTCAAATTCCGCTCCCACTTCTAAGAATGTATCCACAATGCACTCTTCAAAGGCTGTTCCCCTGCCCTCCAAAATAATTTCCGTAGCTTTTTCATGGGAAAAAGCTTCCTTGTAGGAGCGCTTAGAAGTAAGGGCATCATAAACATCTACAATCGCCATAATTCTGGCACAAAGGGGTATCTCTTCACCCTTCAAATTATTGGGATAACCGGTACCATCCCACTTTTCGTGATGACAATAGGCCATATCCCGAGCTGTGTATAGAAAGCTTTCCGAGCCCGTCTGATCTATGGCATGCTGTAAGGTATTTCCCCCTAGAATGGTGTGTTGCTTCATATATTCCATTTCCGCTTCACTTAATCGTGTGGTCTTTAACAAGGTTTCGTCCTTAATACCAACTTTGCCAATGTCGTGAAGAGGTGCAGAACGTTTCATATCGTGAATTAAATTTTCATCTAATTCTAAAGGAAATAATTTATTTTCATATAGTCGATTGCTGAGAATCTCTAAATACTTACAAGTTCTTTTAATATGACCACCGGTTTCACCATCTCTACATTCTACAAGATCTGCAATACTGATGGAAACTGCATCTTGAAGTTCCTCAATCATTCTTGTTTTTTCTTTAATCAAAAATTCTAAATTTTTACGATAGCCGTCAATTTCAAAATGAATTTTGATTCTGGAAAGCATGGTTTCTTTAACGAAAGGCTTATGAATAAAATCCACAACCCCAAGGGATAAAGCTCTGGATTCTGTCTCAGAATCTGTCATGGCAGTCAAAAAAATAATAGGTGGTAATTGGGTTTCACTCATTTTTTTTAATTTTTCCACCATCTCAAAGCCATCAATATTAGGCATGTTGATATCAAGCAAAATCATATCGCAAATATTCTTTTCTAGAAATTTTAATGCTTGAACTCCGGAAGTTAGCATGGTGACTTTGTATTCTTGCTCCAATGCAGTCTTTGCAAGCTTCAGGTTCGTAATATTGTCATCTACAACCAAAATGTGTTTCATTCAGAAAGTACCTCACTATCTATGTATATCATAGCCATTTTGTCAATTGCTACCTATTTCGATACGGCACATAACTTTTGAAAAACTCGCTTTAAGAGTTCTTCTTGAGTAAATGGTTTAATGATATAATCTACGACCCCATGCCTCATCCCCACCTTTATGCTATGCTCAACGCTTTCCTTATCGTTAAAGGCTGTAACAAAGATTACGGGAATGTCCTCACAGAAGGGCTTCTTTCTAATGCGTTCTAATGTCTCATATCCATTCATATAAGGCATATTGATATCCAATAAAATGATATCCACTTTATTTTTTTCTAAATATTTTAGTGCTTGAATACCGGAAGTCACCGCAATAACATGATAACTCACCTTTAAGTATTCCTTAGCAATATTCAGATTTACCACATTATCATCAATGACTAATATTTTTTTCATGAATATCATCGCTCCTTTACTTATCTGTCCTAACGAAAAAACAGCCCTTAATAATGTTCATTCACTATTTATTATCATCATACTTTAGCACTGCAGTAAAGGCTTCCTGAGGCACTTCCACAGAACCAAATTGGCGCATTCTCTTCTTCCCTTCCTTTTGTTTCTCCAAAAGCTTTCGTTTACGGGAGATATCTCCACCGTAACATTTAGCCAGTACATCCTTCCTATATGCTCTTACGGTTTCCCTGGCAATTACCTTTTGACCAATGGATGCTTGAATAGGTACTTCAAACTGATGTTGAGGGATAATCTCTTTTAACTTTTCGCAGACAAATCTTCCTCTATTATATGCCTTGGATTCGTGAACGATCATAGAAAAAGCATCTACCAAATCCTTGTTCAGCAAAATATCCATCTTCACCACATTTGATTTTTCATAATGGGAAAAATCATAATCCAAAGAACCATAACCTCGGGTCTTTGATTTTAAAGCATCAAAAAAATCATAGATTACTTCATTGAGAGGCATTTCATAATGGAGCTGCACCCTAGTTTCTGTGATATACTCCATATGAAGCATCTTCCCACGCCTATCCTGACAAAGCTCCATGATACTACCCACATACTCTTTGGGAATCATTATATCGGCTTTTACAATAGGTTCTTCTATATGGTCTACGGTCATAAGGTCAGGCAAATTGGTGGGATTTTGAATCATTTCCTCACTGCCATCCTTCATGACTACCTTATAGATTACGCTGGGAGAAGTGGTAATGACACCTAAATCAAACTCTCGCTCCAATCTTTCCACGATGATTTCCATATGAAGCAAACCTAAAAAACCGCATCGAAATCCAAATCCCAAGGCGGTGGAGGTTTCAGGCTCAAAGTGGAATGCCGCATCATTTACCTGCAATTTTTCCAGTGCATCCTTTACGTTTTCATATTTTTCCCCTTCTGCAGGGTAGATTCCACAGTAAACCATAGGTTGTACTTTTTTGTAACCTGCTAAGGGCTCTTCCGTTGGGTTGCTGTCCAATGTGATGGTATCACCCACCCTAGCATCAGCCACAGTTTTAATGCTGGCACAGATATATCCTACATCTCCTGCCTGAAGTCGCTCTACCGACACAGGACCGGGAGAATATACTCCCACCTCCGTCACTTCATATTTTTTCTTCGTATTCATCAGGCGAATCACATCGCCTTTTTGTACGCTTCCGTCAAATATTCTGGAGTAAATTACCACTCCTTTGAAATTATCATAATAGGAGTCGAAGATCAAAGCCTTTAGCTTTCCCTTCACATCTCCTTTGGGCGGCGGCACATGAGCCACCACGGCCTCCAACACTTCCTCAATGCCGATACCCTCCTTTGCTGAAATAAGAGGTGCATCCTCAGCGTCTATGCCGATGACTTCTTCCACTTCCATCTTTACTTCATCAGGTCTGGCACTGGCCAAATCGATTTTATTTAAAACAGGGATAATCTCTAAATCTTCGTCTAAAGCTAAATATACGTTGGCTAAGGTCTGGGCTTCCACTCCTTGAGTGGCATCTACAATCAATACAGCTCCCTCGCAGGCTGCCAAGCTTCTGGAAACCTCATAGGTGAAATCCACATGCCCCGGAGTATCGATCAAGTTAAAAACGTACTCTTGTCCATCCTTTGCCCTGTAAATCAACCTGGTGGTTTGTAATTTTATAGTGATGCCTCGCTCCCTTTCCAGATCCATGTTATCTAAGAACTGCTCCTTCATATCTCGATGAGAAACAAGTCCTGTCTTTTCGATAATTCTATCTGCTAAAGTAGATTTTCCATGGTCAATATGGGCGATTATGCAAAAATTTCTGATCAGTTGCTGATATTCGTTCATGCTTCCTCCAAGTTAATAAAAAACGTGGAAATGACGGAATCAAAGATTCCTATTTCCACATGTCGCCCACAAGGGGCGACGCTTTGCAAGGTACGTTCTTTGATATTCCGTCAATATCGTCAAGGACGATATTTCCTACATAATAATAAAGGTAGCTTCGCCACTTTAATGCTGGTATTGCCGCAATTTTAAGTGGTAACCTTTTTTGATATTTCGTCATATCGTCTTAGACAATATTTCCTGCATATTAAATTATCCCACTTTATGGGAGTAATTTAGGTACATTATACCAAAGCTTCGGAAGATTTACAATGGGTACATTAAACTAAGTTTCATGAAATAATGGTTAAATTTTTATTTTAAATTTGGAAACCATGTCGTGAAGGATACCGGCCTGCGTGGAGAGTTCTTGGGATGCTGCTGCGGATTCCTCGCTTGTAGCCGAGTTTGTTTGAACCACAGAAGAAATTTGCTCAATCCCCAAGGCAATTTGACTCATGGAAACCAGCTCTGCCTCTACAGTCTTTGCAATATCTCGAACATCTGAGGCAACATCTTTTGTGGTAGTATTGATAAGATCCATTGTCTGCACCGTACCTTCTGCATTATGGGTAATGTTTGCAATGGAATCTACGGTAATTTCTATAAGAGATGCGGTGGTTTTGGCAGCATCTGCTGACTTTCCGGCAAGGTTACGCACCTCATCAGCAACCACTGCAAAGCCTTTTCCGGCAGCTCCTGCTCGAGCCGCCTCAACTGCCGCATTGAGAGCAAGAATGTTGGTCTGAAAAGCGATATCTTCTATTGTTTTGATTATTTTACTGATTTCTGCTGATTTAGAGTTTACTTCCAGAATTTCTGCCATCAGGGTTTGCATTTGTTCATAGGTTTCATGAAGATTGGTCTCTACTGCATCGGTATCTTCTGTAATTTTAATAATGCTTTGCCCTGTTTGCTTGAACTGATCCTTCATATTTGCAATAGATGCCGAAAGCTCCTCCACAGAGGCAGCCTGCTGGGTAGCTCCCTGGGCAAGGGACTGAGCTCCCATGGCAACTTGTTCAGAACCGCTTGAAACTTGATCCGCAGTATGACGTATATCAAAGATAGTTTGAGACAGATCAGAAGCAATTTTGTTCACATTATCTTCCAAAGTTTTAAAGTCCCCAATAAAAGCCTGTTGAGCTTCCGGCAAATTAAAATTACCTTTTGCAATACTGCTTAGGGCCATTTGTAAATCGCAGATATATCCTCTCAGCATGGACATGGAACTGCGCATGCTGTCCGCAAGACTTCCCATTTCATCCTTGCCCTTGTGCTGAATATCCACGTTAAACATTCCTGCTGCCAAAGCTTTTGCGGCCAAGTCAATTTCTTTAGCAGGTTTGGCTATGGAATTTGCTATTTTATTTGCAACCACTATTCCCACCACTATGAGCAATAAGATAGTTACGATGATGCCCCAAAAAATACGAGTAATACTTTCTAGAAATTCGCTTTGTAGACAGTCGGCAGCAATACTCCAGTTATTGATTCCTACAGGAGCATAGGCGGTAACAAAGGATTCTCCCTTATATTTAGAAAGCCCATAGCCGCTCTCTTGAGCAATCATTTTTCTCTCTATGTCAGCTACAGCTGCAAGGGTAGGATCTGTTTCTGAATCTTGAATGCTGTTTTCACGATTGAGTACAGCCTCTTCGTTAGGCGAAGCAATGGTATACCCTTCTCCGTTAAGCATATATGCACTTCCACTTTTTCCCACACTTACATTATTTGTAATATCCGATAAAACTTTAGAATCTAATAAAAAGTAAACTACGCCAATTATTTGAGAGTTTTGGATACCGTTTTCCCACAAGGGGGCAGCGACGGTTATAACATATTGGTTCAGGGATTTGCTTAAGATTACATCAGAAGCCACTGTTTTTCCTGCCATGGCTGCCTTAAAATAATCCCTGTCACTGACATTTACCGTGGAAATAAGCCCCTGACCGTTAGCATCCGTTACATTTCCCATTAAAAATCCATGTAAGGTATTTTTTTCTTCTATAACTGCCTTCTTTTCTTCTATGGAAGAAAGCGGATCAGTCAACACCCTATTAAGTCCTGACTCTGTTGCTACAGATTCATACTTTTCTATTCTGGCTTTCACGTAATCAGCAGAAAGCTTAGCAATTTCCACTAAATTTTTCCCCAGGGTATCCATGGTTGTATTGTACACCGTGATAATGGTGTAAGCACCTGTTGATACTAATGACAGTATGACCAATAAACACACAAATAAAGTAATTTTAGCCTTAATACTTTTCATTTAAATCCTCCATCTCGTTCTTCGACTACCTAATATTCCTTAAAGGCAAAACCTTTTTAATAGTATAAATATTATTAAAAACACTGGTATTGAAGGAATCAAAGAAACCTATTTCACATGTGCCTACAAGGTGCGGCTCTTTGCAAGGTACGTTCCTTGAAATTACGTCAATTATCGTCTTTGCCCACACATAATAAAAAGGTTCTGTAACTGGGGGCACGAGTCCCACACTATAATAGCAAAGCCACCTTCTTTGATTTAAGAATTATTAAGTTTAATGATTTTAGCTTTCTCTGTTTAAAGTTTTTGTCATTTGTATCATACATGATTCTGAATAATTTTGCAATTATATTACTAAACTTTTGAGATAAAATTTTGAAGAAATTTTATCTTTATATTATCGTACCACCTCCGATAACACTATCTCCATCGTACAAAACAACCGCCTGTCCCCTTGCAATGGCTCGCTGAGGTTCGTCAAAGGTAACCTATGCAATCATAGCCTTGTTGCTTCGTCAAATACAATGCAACCGAGCTGTCAACACCTCCGCTCATAGCAACTAACGCTTTTTTCATATTATAACACCTTCTCTAACTGTACAAACGCTTGTTCGATCACAGCTTTAGGGCAAGCAATATTTATCCGCTGAAAGCCCTCTCCCTCATCACCAAACATCGTTCCGCTGTCCAACCAAAGCCCTGCTTTGTGTACAATCAGCTGGTCAAGTTCTTTTTGCGATAACCCTAGCGACTTAAAATCAAGCCAAATCAGATATGTCCCCTCTGGTTTTATTAGTTTTACTTGAGGGAGCTTTTCATTTAAGAAGCTCTGAACAAACGAAAGGTTGCCACTCAAATATTCACGGAGCTGAAGTAGCCATTCGCCACCGTGCTCATAAGCACTCTGACAAGCCAAAAGTCCCATTGTGTTAAGCTGACTGTAACCTGTCTTGTTAATCTCTTTTTTAAATTTATCACGAATATTTTTGTTAGCAATAAAGATATTCGATACTTGAAGTCCAGCCAAATTAAAGGTTTTGCTCGGTGCTGTGCAAATGATTGAGTTATTTAATATTTCATCTGAAATACTGCCTAAAATATGGTGTTTGTGACCCTCATAAGCAAAGTCGCAATGTATCTCGTCCGAAACCAACAAGACATCGTTTTTCAAACAAATTTCACTGATCTTTGTAAGCTCGTCCAACGTCCAAACGCGTCCAACGGGGTTGTGCGGACTACAAAGCACAAACAATTTCACCTTTTCATCTACAATTTTCTGTTCAAAATCCCCAAGATCAATGTGATATTTACCGTCCATATATACCAAAGGATTGTTGACCAGCCTACGATCATTGTCCAAAATCACTTCCGAAAACGGGTAGTAAACAGGCTTCTGAATCAAAACAGCGTCGCCTTTTTTCGTAAATGCACGAATTGCCGCCGACACCGCAAAAACAACACCGGGAGTTTTAACAAGCCACGGTCTTTTTATTTCAAAATCAAAGCCATCCAAAAACCAATTTTTAACCGCGTTAAAATATTCATTTTTAACCTCTGTATATCCGAAAACACCGTGTTGTGCTGACTTTATTAACACTTCCGTTACCTCATTTGGCACTCTAAAATCCATGTCTGCAACCCAAAGAGGGAGAATATTTTGCGGCATTCCACTCTCCACTGCGAAGTCGTATTTAATCGAATTTGTATTTTTACGCTGTATTATTTCATCAAAATTGTACTTCATATTACACCTCTAATGCTTGCTTTAGATCCGCTATGATATCCTCTATATTCTCAATACCCAGTGAAATTCTAAGCAGCCGTTCGTTAATTCCTCTTTCCTCACGTTCACACCTTGGTACATCTGCATGAGTTTGCAGCATGGGGTATGTAATCAACGTTTCCACACCGCCAAGGCTCTCGGCAAATAGAATAAGTTCCACTTTTTCAAGGATTTGAACGGCAGTTTTTTCACTGTCTACTTCAAAAGAAATCATTGCCCCAAAGCCCCTTGCTTGTTTTTTTGACACTTCAATATGGGGGTGACTTTCAAGCCCCACATAATGAACATTTACAACCTTTTCTTGATTAAGTAACCACTTAGCTAAGGCAATTGCATTTGACTGTGCCTTTTCCATACGAATAGCAAGTGTTTTAATCCCACGAATAAGCAAAAAACTGTCAAAAGGTGCAAGACAAGCCCCTGTTGTTTTATGGATAATTCGAAGTTTTTCAGCTGTTTCGGTATTTGACGCAACCAAAAAACCTGCAAGAGTATCATTGTGACCACACAAATACTTTGTTCCGCTGTGCAAAACTATGTCCGCTCCAAGTTCAAGAGGTTTTTGAAAGTATGGTGTCAAAAAGGTATTGTCAACAATCAGGAGAATATCTCTATGGCCGATAAGCTTTTTAACGGCGGTAATATCAGTAACATGCATCATGGGATTAGTGGGAGTTTCTATGAAAATGGCTTTTGTATCCGTTGTTATTTTCTCCTCAATTTTTGAAAGAACGCTTGTGTTTACATAGTCTATTCTAATGCCGTTCTTTTTTGAAATATTATTAAACAGCCTTATTGCTCCCCCGTATAAATCATCTGTTGCAATGATGTGATCGCCACAAGAAAACAACTCCATAAGTGCCGTTGTAGCCGCCATTCCGCTTGAAAAAGCAAGTGCGTCTGTGCCGTTTTCCAGCAGTGCAACGGTTTTTTCAGCTGCTTCTCTTGTGGGGTTTTGTACCCGTGAGTAGTCATACCCTGTGCTTTTGTTTACTCCAAGATGTGCAAATGTCGCTGATTGATATATAGGTGTGCTGACCGCACCTGTCAAATTAGCCTTATCTTTATGTCCGTGAATGCAGACAGTTTCTGTTTTCATAACAATTCCCCTCATTATAAATAGTACATATATCCCTGATTGCCGCTACTTTTCTTTACCTTATCGGAAATTTCTTCAAGTGAGATATTTTTAAGTGTTTGGGTAACTGCATCATCAAGGGGCAAAAAAACTTCTTCCCTCATAGTTTTCTCTATGATTTGATTGCTTTCGGGCACTGTTGCATCAGTAGCTTCAAATAACGTGTTTTCAATAGCAGACAGTATATCAAAAACGGAAATGTCCTTTATTTCTCTTGCAAAATGATAACCGCCCTGAGCACCTTTTATTGAGCAGACTATTCCCCCACGTTTTAGAAGCGAGAAAACTTGTTCGAGATAAATTTTTGATATTTTTAAACGCTCTGACAAGTTGAGTATGGTAACACATTCATTTTTATTATACTCTACAGCCATAAACATCACTGCTGCAAGTCCATATCTTGCCTTTGCTGATATTCTCATAAAACTCCCCCTATCATAAAGTAAATATACGAATACCATTCTAATCTAAAATCCCACTCAAGTCAATACATACTTATCATATATGAAAAACAAATTTAATTATGAAATAGTATTGACAAATGGGAAAACCAGACATATAATAAAAAACATACTAATCATATATACATTATATGATATTGGAGTTAAAAGGAGGTAGCCTAAAATGCCAAAACTATGTTAAATAATAGTAAATTGAGATAGTATAAGAGACGATTTTTTAAAATTTAGAGATAAAGTGTTTGCAGAATTTAAAATAAAGGAAAAAGATTCGGCTGAATATTTTATCTAACACATAATTAACAATTATATTAGAAAGGAGACATATTCTATGTCTAAAATTGCAAAAAGCCTAACCGACTTAATCGGTAACACACCACTTCTTGAGGTGAAAAATTACTCAGAGCAAAACCATTTATCCGCAACAATCTTGGCGAAGCTTGAATATTTTAACGTGACAGGAAGCGTTAAGGACAGAATTGCAAAGGCAATGTTAGAAGATGCTGAAGCAAACGGTTTAATTAACAAAGATACAGTTATTATCGAGCCTACAAGCGGTAACACAGGTATAGGTCTTGCAAGCATTGCAACCGCCAAAGGGTATAAAATTATACTCACCATGCCTGAAACAATGAGCGTTGAGCGTCGCACTTTATTAAAAGCATATGGCGCGGAGCTTGTTCTTACCGAGGGTGCAAAGGGTATGAAGGGTGCTATTGCAAAAGCAGAGGAGCTTGCCGCAAGTATCACTAACAGCTTTATTCCCAGCCAGTTTACAAACAAGTCAAATCCCCTTGTGCATTACAATACAACAGGACCGGAGATTTGGAACGATACCGACGGTAAGGTGGATATTTTGGTTTCGGGAGTTGGAACAGGCGGTACAATCAGCGGTACAGGCAAATATTTAAAAGAGAAAAATCCCCATATTAAGGTTTTTGCCGTTGAACCTGAAGCCTCTCCCGTGCTGTCAAAAGGTACACCGGGACCACACAAAATCCAAGGCATAGGAGCGGGATTTGTTCCCGAAACGTTGGATACTTCTGTCTATGACGAGATCCTCACCGTTTCTAACGAAAACGCCTTTGCAACAGGAAAAGCTTTTGCAAAAACAGAGGGTGTGCTTGTGGGCATATCATCAGGTGCAGTACTTTTTGCTGCGACAGAGCTTGCAAGACGTCCTGAAAACAAAGGTAAAACAATTGTGGTTATTTTACCGGATACAGGGGAGAGATATTTGTCAACTCCATTATTTGAGTAGTTTTTAGGCTTAAATTACTGTGAACGGCGAGTCTCTTAGGCTTGCCGTTTTATAATATTAGCTTCCTCAGCGTTTGTGGATTGCTGCTCAGTATAGGAAAGGTGGCTAACCCACGGCAGGTGGTTAGCCACTAATCATTTATTTTTTCAATTTTTGCAGTTCATTTTCTAATTCTTTAATTCGATCCTGAAATTCCCTAGATTGTTCCTGAGATTCCATAAGCTTAGCCTCATATTCCTTGATTTGCGGCAATATCCAAATTCTACATCTCCGAATAACATCCTAAGAACTCAAACTTCTCCGTGCCCTCTTCCAACTGGGAAAAGAGATTGAACACAGCTTCATCATACACGGAAATATCCAGATCGAAGTAAAACATAAATTCAAAATCCTTATCCGGCATAGGGCGGCTCTCCAATTTGGTTAAGTTGATTCCCAAGGCAGCAAATTTCGCCATTAGGTGATACAATGCACCCGGTCTGTGAGGAATGGTCATCATAAGACTGATTCTTCTGGAACCAGGGTAAATCTCTAATTTTTTCGAGATGCAAATAAACTTCGTATAATTGTTATCACTATTTTCAATCTTATCATCCATTATCTTCAGATTATAAAGCTCTGCGCAATAGGTAGAAGAAATAGCTGCAATTTCATTATTTTCAGATTCAGATACCAGCTTTGCCGCCATAGCCGTATTTTCACAAGGCTGAATTTTCACATTTAAATCTTTTAAAAATTCACTACATTGTGCCAAGGCTTGCTCGTGAGAATAGACAGTTTTAATCTGAGACAGATCTGTTCCCGGCTTTGCCAACAAAGCATGACTTATTTTTATCTTGATGCTTCTGATAATATGGAATTTATATTTTTTCATCAAATCATAGGCACTGGTGACAGATCCATGCAAGCTGTTTTCTATGGGGAGAATGCCGTAGGTGCATAAGCCCTTATCCACCGCATTAAACACACTGTCAAAAGTATCAAAATACAAGATAGATGGGCGGGAAAAAAGCTTCTCACAGGCAAACATGGAATTTGCACCTTCCGTTCCCTGACAAGCCACCACCGCACTTTTAGGAAAGAGCTGTGGCGTATCTTTAAGTGCATCCTTAATTTTCGTCACGGTTTTAGACTCTTTATTAATTGCAATAGTCTGGTGGGTACGGGAAATATCAAAGATAGTAGTAAACAGAACCTTGACATAACCTGCCATGGCTTCGTCCAAATCCTTTGTCAATCTGCTGACCACTTCCCTCTCCCTGCCTGCATCCAAAACAGGGCGTCCCTCCACCATTTTGACTTTGGCCACTTCTTCTACCAATGACAATCTTTTAATTAACAAATCACGAATTTCATCATCCATTTTGTTAATTTCATTTCTCAGGTTTTCTAAGCTCATTTTTTCCCTCCTAAAAATACATCTGCTAAAACCATGGCCGCCACAGCCTCCACGCAAGGAACTGCTCTCGGCACAATACACGGGTCATGTCTGCCTTTTATTTTTAAATCTATAGCATTTTTGGTTTTTAAATTAACTGATTTTTGCATGGAGTAGATGGATGGAGTAGGCTTAAAGGCTACTCGAAAAATTACAGGCATCCCATTGCTGATACCCCCTTGTATTCCTCCGGAATTGTTGGATTCTGTTTTGACCATATCCCCGTCAAAATAAAAATTATCATTGCATTGGGAACCGGTCATTTCCGTTACTCCAAAGCCTGCACCGAACTCCACCCCTTTGACTGCGGGTATTGCGAACAATCCATAGGATAACAAGCTTTCCAAATTGTCAAACATAGGATCCCCCAATCCCACAGGCAATCCTAAAACGCCACATTCTACACATCCCCCTATTGAGTCTCCCTGCTCTGCCATTTCCTCCATGATTTTTATCATCTGCATTCCGGCAGATTTATCCAAAGTGGGAAATTCTTGTAAGGCTTCAGTAAAATCTTCTTTACACAATCCCACGGTATCAAAGGATTTGTCCCTTACCTTACCAATAGAATGAATGTGTGCACCAATATAAATACCATGCCTTTCTAAAATCTGCTTGCATACCGCTCCGGCAAAACACAGGGGCAGGGTGAGCCGTCCCGAGAAGTGTCCGCCCCCTCTTCTGTCTTCAAAAGCATGATGTTTCATATGTGCAGTATAATCCGCATGGGATGGCCTGGGAATGTATTGCAATCCGTCATAATCCTGACTCTTTGTATCTGCATTTTCAAAGATAGCACAGAGAGGTGCGCCACAGGTTCGATTTTCCACCAATCCACTGATGATTTTAGGAATGTCCTTTTCCTTTCGAGCTGTGGAGTATTTGTTTTTTCCTCCGGCTCGCCTTTGCAGAAAGTCATTTATTTTCACTAAATCAATTTCTTCTCCCGCAGGTAATCCGTCTATGACTACTCCCAACCCTTCCGAATGAGATTGACCAAAAACTTGTACTTTTATGTTATTTCCCATTGCCGATGACATGATAATTTCCTCCAATCTTCTGAAAATCTTTCCAAAATGTGGGGTACGACTTATTCACAGCTTCTGCACCTTTTATGATTACCGGGTTTTCACAGGCACAGGAAGCAACTGCCGCAGCCATAACGATTCTGTGATCATTAAATCCTTCCGCCGTTCCTCCCCGCAGCTTTTCCTGACCATAAATGATTAACCCGTCCGAGGTCATTTCCATCTGGGCACCCAGTGCTGTCAAAGCCTTGTAAGTGGTTTCTATGCGGTTACTTTCCTTCAATTTTAGTCTTTCACCGTTGTAGATCACCGTTTTGCCTCTGGAAACCGAAGCTACCGCAGCCAAACAAGGAACCAAATCGGGGGTATGCTTCACATCAATTTCTATGGCAGAAAGAGGTGCCGAAGTCACAGTAGCCAAATCCGATTCAGTTCTCTGCAAATTTTCAACGAAATTTTTCCCTTGTTCCGAAGCTACAGTAGCTAAATCTGATTCCCAATGAACCTCTGCCCCGAATCGACTTAAAATTTCCATGATTTCCTTATCTCCCTGCAAGGAGCTTTGAAGAAGATTTTTTACTGAAACCGGACCTGCCAAAGCCCCCATACAAAGGAAAAATGCTCCATTGGACCAATCCCCTTGGACAGTGCCCTGAGATGGGGAAATATATCTTTGATTTCCCGGGACATAATATCCGCCATCTATGCACTCAACTTTTATCTGAAATAAGGACAAAATTTCCAACGTCATTTTTACATAATCTATAGATTCTAAAGGTGACTTTAATATGATTTTACTTTCGCCGTATAGAAGTGGCAAGGCAAAAAGGAGCCCAGAAATATATTGGGAGCTAATATTTCCCTCTATCTCATAAGTTCCTGCCTGTAGCCTTCCCTCCACAGTCATAGGTAGGTTTTCTTGGTCAAAGGAACACCCATACCTTTTCATTTCCCTGCAAAGGGGCGAAAAAGGTCTCTGTGGAAGCTTTCCCTGCCCTGTCATGGTAAAGCTATGGAAAAGATGAGCCGCCAATGGCAATAAAAATCTAGCTGTAGACCCACTTTCCTTACAATCCAAAAGAGGGTGTCCTTGGCGTTCTACGCCAATAGGATGAACGGTCACCGTATATCCTCTTTCAAATTCAATTACCTGTATTTTACTGCCCAAAGACTGTAGGCATATCATTGTAGCCGAAATATCCTCCGACAGAATATTGATTTCCATGGAAACAGGTTTATCCGATAAAGCCGCTGCTATAAGCATTCTATGGGCATAGGATTTGGAGGAAATGGCCGAAACATTACCTCTCACCGAAGAAGGAATGATTTTTATATCCACGTTACTCCTCCAATCCCAGTGAAATGAAGGCTTCAAGTTCTAAAATAGGCAGCTTATGCGTAACCGCCTCTCCTACTTTTTTGGGAATCACCAAGTCAATTTCATTTCCAAGTCTCTTTTTATCCTTCATTGCTTTTTCTGCAATCTCTGCCGCAGTAAATTTACAATATAAAGGTAACCCATACATTTCCAATACTTTCTTCAAATCGGAAGAAATCATTTCTTCTGTAAGACCTTTCTTTTCTGCTGCATTAGTAATGATCATCATACCCATAGCCACTGCACTGCCATGAGAAATCTCGTAGGAGCTTAAAGCCTCTATTCCGTGACCCATAGTATGACCAAAATTTAACAAATGGCGAATTCCTCGATCATATTCATCTAAATTTACAATATCCGCTTTTATTTCAACGCAAATTTTACAGATTTCTATAATGTTTAATTTATTTTTAAGTAAAAGTTCAAACAAATTCTTATCTTTAATAACACCGTATTTGATAACCTCAGCCATACCATCAGAGAATATTTCTTTTGGCAAAGTCAAAAAAGTATTGGTGTCACAAAAAACTCCTATTGGCTGATGAAAAGCCCCTATCAAGTTTTTCCCTGACTTATAATCAACCCCTGTCTTTCCTCCCACAGAAGAATCCACGGCGGCAAGCAAGGTGGTAGGAAGCTGGATGAAATCCATGCCTCTCAAATAAATAGCAGCGGCAAATCCTGTCATATCCCCTACGACACCACCACCAAGGGCTATGAGCAAATCTTTTTGCGTAATTTCTTCTTCCACAAGAAATGCAAGTAAATCAAGGATGGTATCCATATGCTTGGAGGCTTCCCCATTAGGAAAAATGTAGTTGCTTACTTTATATCCTGCATTTTGATAGCTTTCTTCCACCTGTTTTCCGTAAATGGAATAAACCATGTCATCACTGACGATAACCGCCTTGCAGGGCTTTTTAACTTCCAGAGTCATCTCTCCGTAGTTCAAGTTTTCCCCTAGGATCACTTGATAATCCCCTGAAGAAGCGGACACCTTTATGGTTTCCTTTTTCCCCATCAATTTGTCGCCTCCTCCCTTTCCACAGACTCTTTCTGAAGCCTGCCTTCTCTTAGTAGTTTTTTCATTTCTCCGTAATTTCCTTCACTGAGAGCTTTCCTGTAGCTTTCCAGTTCCCTCATGAAAGCTTCCGTCTCCTGCAAAAGTGCTTCTTGATTCTCAAAGAACAACTCCGTCCACATGGTTTCGTTGAGCTTGGCTACTCGCGTCAAATCTTTAAAGCTTCCGGCTGAAAAACCCTGATGATTATCGGAATTTTTACTTTTTATAAAAGCACTGGAAACTATATGTGCCAACTGAGAGGTATATGCAATCATCCTGTCGTGCTCCTCCGGGGTGGTGACTTTCACAAATCCAAACCCTATGGATAGAAACAGTTCTTCTAAAATTCCCAGAGCCTCTTCATCTGTCTCTCTTGTTTTGCATAAAATCATAGATGCTTTGGAAAACAATTGAGGAAAAGAATTTTCATAACCACTCTTCTCAATTCCCGCCATGGGGTGACCGCCGATAAATCGTACAGGCAAATTGCGAACCACCTCTTCTACCTCATCTATAATCCTCTTTTTCACACCTGCACAATCCACAATTATGGTGCCATTTTTCATCAATTTAGCGTGGTTCTTTAAATAATCTATAGTAGCCTGAGGATATAATGCAATGATCACTGTGTCACATTGGGAGAGATTGCTCTCATCCAATGCTAAATCCACAAAGCCCTCAGCCCTAGCCAGATTGGTTACCTTCTCATTTTCATCCATGCCAAATACTAAATGTTCTGTATTGGTTTTAATGGCCTTTGCCAGAGATCCACCTATAAGCCCTAACCCTACAATGCCAATGTTCATTTACTTTTTAACCCCTCTTAATCCTTCTGCAATGATATTTACTGAGGCTACCAGTTCTTCAAAGGCAGCGGGTGTTATAGATTGCTGACCGTCACATAGCGCTGCGGAAGGATTGTTATGAACCTCTATCATGAGTCCATCTGCTCCTGCTGCTACCGCCGCCAAAGACATGGGTTTTACATACCTGGCGTATCCAGTAGCATGGGATGGATCCACTACAATGGGCAAATGGGTATGCTCTTTTAAAACAGGTACAGCGGATAAATCCAAAGTATTTCTGGTAGAGGTCTCAAAGGTTCTGATTCCTCTTTCGCAGAGAATTACATTTTTGTTACCTCCTGCCATGATATATTCTGCACTCATGAGCAATTCTTGGATGGTGCTGGAAAGCCCTCTTTTTAATAATATAGTCTTTTGGGTTTTTCCCAACTCTTTTAAGAGTTGAAAGTTTTGCATGTTTCTGGCTCCCACTTGAATTACATCCACATGTTCAAACAAATCCAAATGGGATAAATCCATGATCTCTGAAACGATGGGAAGCCCTGTTTGACTTTTTGCTTTTAATAGAAGATTGATGCCATCATCTCCCATCCCTTGGAATGCATAGGGAGAGGTACGAGGCTTAAAGGCTCCTCCTCTAATCATATGTGCACCAGATTTTTTTACGCTATGGGATATCTCGCAAATCTGCTCTTCTGATTCTACAGAACAAGGACCTGCGATAATGAGGAAATTTCCTCCTCCAATTTTTACACCATCTATATCGATGATGGTATCCGCCGGATGAAATTTTCGATTAGCCGCTTTATATGGCTCTTGGATTCTTTTTACCGTTTCCACGATGTCCAAAGCGGAAACAAGCTCGATGTCCACAACGGAAGTGTCACCCACCAATCCTATGATAGTTGATTGCTTTCCTTCACTGATATGCAGATCGATGTCCATTCCCTTCAACCATCTCTTTAAATGCTCCAATTTTTCCTTGTCAGGATTTTCCTTTAATACAATTACCATTTCTTTTTTCCTTTCTCTTTTAGCATTAACCAGTCTTATCATATTTCCCTATGTTTCTATGTCCAATTCTCATTTTCTTATGCATGAAAAAAGCCTACGGTGTGTTTACCGCAGGCCCTAAAAACATAGAGTAATCTTTACACAGCTTTTAGCATTCTTTCAGTAAAACACGAATAGACCTTACCTGTAAAGTAGGTAAAGTAAAAATAAAAATATGCATTTACTGAATGTAGCTGTTTCATGAATCTTATCTCCAAAAATCTTTTTTCTTAATTTCATTCTAAAGGTTCTTCACGGACTTGTCAATTACTTTTTTATATACTTTTTTATATAGAAACTGACTTATGGTGTGAACAGTAACACTCACTTTACTTTTTTTATAACAATTGACTTTTAAAAGCAGCATAATCGATATCTTCCTTCTCAAGCCCTAATGCCAGCTTTACATCGCTCATTCGCTCTGCAAAATATACTTTCGTCTGATTGTACTTTTCGTTGATGGTATTGTTAATGTTGTCCCACTTTTCCTCAATTTGAGTTACATTGATGGAAGCTGTTTTTCCTAACAACACAATAGAAACTTGATCTTCTGATATTTTCTTCACAACAGGAATCAAAAAGCTATCTTCATCAAGCATATCGGAATATGCAGCATCCACTGCCACAAAGGCGAACACAGCCAACATTGTAACGATAAATACCATAGTTTTTTTAACAAACAAATTGATCCCCTCCTATTTTACTTTTCCATTAGTTTATCAAGCAAAAATCTTGTTACATTTCTTTCAACACCTCAGCCAGAACATTTGCAAAATACTTTGCTGTAAGCCTTACTTCTTCTATGTTATTGCGATTATTGCCTACCTCTAAAAGCAGTGAGTTGTTGAATATGTACTGATTATATTTATAATCCTTTTCTATGATTTTCCCTCCAAACCCGGGATACATGCTTTCCGCTTTGGCATTTATTTTGTTTGCAAAAGCCTTTAGGGCTTTGACGTTTTGATTTCCATTTCCCACCACCAGGCTGTAGGTGCCCACTTTCTGACCATCTATGGTTACCGTCTTTCCTCCGCCAGTGGAAGGGGCTGCATCACGATGTAAATCGATTATTATCTTTGTAGTTGGAAATTGAGCCAACATGGATTTGGCACTTTCCAAGGATCTGTTATAGGATTGATTATAGGAAGGATTATCGTGAAGAGTTTTGTCATGTACAATCCCGATCCCTTTTTGATTGAGCTCATATGCCAAAACATCTCCAACCTCACGGACTGTAGCAAATTCTTCTACAGTATGGAAATTCCCAAAATCTACGGGCATGTAGGATTCTGTGGCGTGGGTATGATAAATCAGTACGGAAGGCTTGTCACTGTTGGCCGTGGGGGGAACCTTTGGCAAATCTGAAACCACCGGAGGGGGTGTTTGACCGTCTTGGGTCAAGTAATCCAATGGATTTGTGTCTGCTGTGGCAATGATAATCTTGCTCCTTGCATCAGTGGAAGAACCTCTACTCACCGTTGGAAAAACGCTTTCCAAGCAAAGCAGAGCGATATTTTCTACCGCTGACTCCGTTGGGACTGCTTTTATATCTTTTAATTTTGTAACCGTTGCCACCGATGTCAGTAAACAGACGGAGATCACTAATAATAACGAAATAGATTTGTTCAGTCCATTTCCTTGTCCTACTTTCCCTCTCCTTCTGTTGCCTCTTCCACTTCTACCGTAATTCATATGCCCCCACACTATCCTTTCATTGGTAATTTACTTCATTAAGAGTATATGCCGGGGTGGAGCGTTATATTAATTCCATTTGCAATAATATCCGAAAAATCTTTTACAATTTGGTCAATATCTGTAGTTGTTACGATCATTTCCAGACCTTGCTTGTCCAGATGCTCTTCTGCTGCTTTTTCATCCTTTAAATAATCCTGAACGCCCTCTAAAATAAGGGTTTTAGAATCAATGACTGTAGGAACACCGATAGCGATGACCTTTACTCCCAGGCTTTCTTCGTTCAGTTCTTTTCTCATATTTCCTGTACCTGTTCCGGGAGCGATTCCCGTATCGTTTATTTGAATGGTGGTGCTGATTCTTTCAGCTTTTCTGGCTGCCAAAGAATCTATGGCTATGACTACTTCAGGATTTACCAGTTGGACAATTCGCTTGATATGTTCCGCAGTCTCAATTCCCGTAGATGCCATAACCCCAGGTACAAAACCACTGACACAGGACATTTCATAATCTCCGTCTGCCTCGTAAACCAAAAATAGCTGACGTGTAACCCTTACCTTTGATACAGTATCAGGTCCTAATGAATCCGGTGTTACTCTATGATTTCCCAGACCTACCACCAAAACCTTTAGCTTAAAATGAAAAGAAATCATCTTTTTTAATTCCTTTGCCAACACCCTCGCAGCCTTTTTCTTTATATCCTCAATTTGAACCTCATCACCGTTGACGATGCCTTGAACTTCCAGTGTTATATAGTTACCCTTTGGTTTTCCTAATGCCTTCTCTCCATTTTCATCCAGTATGCCAATTCGAGTAACAGAAATATCATTTTCCTTTTCCACTTCTACTGAAACCCCTGATATTTCAACGTCCTTACCACTGTTTTCATGATATATTTCCTTGTTTTCTATAGCCAAATCCGTTCTTAAATTCATGTTTTTTCTCCTTTTTGTTAGATAAGCGACATGCCAAATTAAAAATCTTTTTGCAGATTTTATTTTTTCCTTGATTTCTCATTTCTATTCCTATATACTTCAAGAAGCGATATTTTAGAAAGTGGGGTGAAAAGATATGGCAAATATTAAATCTGCAAAGAAAAGAATTGGCGTTATCGCAAAGAAAACTGCCAGAAACAAAAGAGTTAAGTCACATACAAAAGAAGTGATTAAAAACTTTGAAAACGCTTTGGCAAGCAACGATATGAAAGACGCCAAGGAAAAATTAGTATTAGCAGAAAAGAAATTGATGCAGGCAGCCGCAAAAGGTACTCTTCATAAAAACGCAGTAGCGAGAAAAGTATCCAGACTGGCAACTAAATTCAATAAAGCGCAAGCTTAATCTCACCCGTCCCCACCCGTGCATAAGTTAAATGCACAGAAATAAAAAAAAAGAAAAAGATGGATGTGTCTCCCATCTTTTTTTGTTATGCTGCTTTACATATGTACGTCCGTAATCATTACACATTTATTATTTTGTGTCTCCAATTGTGTCTTCCGTAATTTCATTCGCCTCAGATTGATTCTTACTTTCCGATAAAAATAGCCCCAACAAGGTTAGCGCAATGCCTGCAATAGTTGCTGTCGTCATTTGTTCCTTTAACACGAGAAAGGAAGTGGTGGCTGTAATTACGGGAACCATATAGATATAAATACTGGTTTTTACAGAGCCTAACCATTTTACTGCAAAATTCCATGTGGCAAAGCAAAGCGCCGATGCTCCCAGACCTAAAAACAAAAGGTTAAAGAGGTTTTGGGGAGCCACAAGCTGTGACAGATTAATTTCAAAATCCGTAAAGAAAAGTGCGGGTATCATAAACACCAGTCCATAGAAAAAAGTTCGTCTGGTAGTTTGAACGGTATGGTGCCCAAAGCTATTTACCTTCTTTGTAAGTACTGAATAGATAGCCCAAATGATTGCAGCTATAAAGGCAAGGGTATCTCCCAAGGGATTCAGCTGGATGGCTGCACCCTTAAAGCTGATGAGATAAATTCCTGCCATAGCTATAATAAATCCTATATAAAACCTACTTCCAGGTCGTGGGTTATGTAAAAATAAGCAACTGAAAATAGCAGTGAAAAATGGTGCAACGGAAATAATCACCCCTACATTTGAGGCACGAGTAAAGTTCAATGCAATGTTTTCAAACAGATAGTATAATGTAATACCGCATAATCCCGCAGCGGCAATGTACATTTCCTGTTTTTTGCTTGTAAACTTAAGGGGTTTTGGGAACACGATCCACAAGGCTCCGTAGCCTATGATAAATCGAATAAATAAAATTTCTATTGGAGTAAAATCTACCAGTAGCAGCTTGGTGGAAACAAAGGTAGTTCCCCAAATTAAAATTGTCATAAACGCTGCCACATGACCTTTAAAGGTCTCTTTATTCTTCATTCTGCCACTCCTTTGCCGGCTTAGTTGAATTAGGAGCTTCGGTAAAAATCCTTTGATATTGCTTAGGCGTTAAACCTATGAACTCCTTAAAATAATTGGTAAAATGACTTTGATCTGAAAATCCCGCCGTTATTGCAACATCAATGGGTGCCATTCCTTCCTCCAAGAAAGCCTTTGCCTTATTCAACCTAATGGTTTGTAAATAGCGATAGGGGGAAACCCCCACTTCCTTTGTAAAGGTTCTCAGCAAATAGGATTTGCTGCAATGAGCCATGGAAAGCAATTCATCTAAAGTGATGTTGTCCGCAAAATGCTCCTCCATATAACTGCATAGAACTTTCATTTGTTGATTCTGCTCCAAAGGATTAGATTCCTGAAGAGGTTGACAATAATCCTGTAAAATTTGCTCCAACAGAAAAAAGAATGCCTCTTCCTTGGGAAGCTTTGGGGCATTTTCAACCACCCCATTATACACATCCCTAAGAGCTCCTGTAATATCACTTTGATGGATGACATTTTGCTTAAAATAAGGTAGTGTCTCTTGATTTGTAATTTCCTTTACTGCTTTTCTCATGGTTTCTTTGCTGATATTGATTGCACGGTAGTCGAGAGTTTTTCCATCTATAGGTGTACAAAAATGATTATCTCGTGGGTTAAATAAGATTAAATCTCCTGCAATTAAATCGTACTCTACATTTTTACACCACAGGTGACGCTTGCCTCCTTCAATGAACCCAATCACATAATGCTCGTGAAAGTGGTTGGGAAATTTCTGGGCAATGCCGCTTAGGTGGTAGGCCTCTATTTCTAAATCACGGTCAAAATAGACTTGACGTTGTTCTTGTAGCATAGTCATCTCCTTTCAGTCTTGGACATTATATCATAAACCGCGTACCTTTATTATTACATATCAATTCCCATAATTCTTGTAAGATATTGCACAAAAGGAAAACCGACCCCGAAATAGAGTCGGCTAAACCAAGTCCCTTTATGGTAAACTCCCCGGATAATCTGAGGCTGATAGAATAAAAGCTATGTCTAAGCCAAGCCCCTTTATAGTAAACTCCCAATCTTAATCTTCTATATAATTGTTTTGGTGGCGCTTAATTTTCTTAGTGGTAGTTTTAATAAATTCATCTTTTCTTAATATGATATTTTTCACCCTTTTATAAATAGGCATTTTGATGTTTAGTTTTCTGATTTCCTCTTTTAAGATATCATAGATTTTATTATCATCTAGCCCGCCCCCAAACTCTTCCTCTATCACGTCATAGTCCGGTCTAATCTGAGCACTAACCAAGGTATCCTCTTCACCATTGTCCAAGCTGCCGAAAACCAAGGATTCTTGAATGTACCTACTGCTGTTTAAATAATGCTCTACTTCCTCGGGATAGATATTTTTTCCTGTTTTAGTAACAATTACATTTTTCTTTCTACCGGTAATATAGAGCCACCCTTCCTTGTCTAAAAATCCCAAGTCACCGGTGTAAAACCATCCATCCTTCAGTACTTCTGCTGTTTTTTCCGGCATATTGTAGTAACCCAACATAACATTGGGACCTCGATATACGATTTCCCCAATGCCGTCTTCATCAGGATCCACAATTTTCAATTCTCCGTTCATGATGACTTTACCTGCGGAGCCTGCTTTTTTATAAGTATTTTCATAAAAAGGATTCCCTGTAACCAAAGGGGAACATTCCGTAAGTCCATAACCCTGTAGGACTCGTATTCCCAGATCTTCAAAGCCTCTCAGCACATTGGGATTTATTGCAGCCGCGCCGGTAATAAACAATCTGATCTTTCCTCCAAAGGTTTGATGCACCTTCTTAAATAATATCCTACTAAGATCAATTCCTACAGATTTACATTTTCTGTTAATGGCTATTGCCTTTTTTAATGTGGCTGCTTTTCCCGTCTTTTCCGCCTGTTTCCAAATTTTATCGTAAATGGATTCAAAAATTAGGGGAACACCTATGAGAACCGTGGTGCCTGCCTCCTCCATATTTTTCGTCACATACTTAAGACCCTCGCAATAAGCTGCAGTAGCTCCTCTGTAGTTCATCAATAACTGACCTAAGGTGCATTCAAAGGTATGGTGTATAGGTAAAATAGATAAAGTTCTATCATCGGGGAAAATTTCCACCACCTTGCAGGTACTCATGATATTTTCAGCAATATTTTTGTGGCAAAGCATGACAGCTTTGGCATCGTCTGTGGTGCCGGAAGTAAAGAGTAAAATCTTCACCTCCTCGGGATCAATCTCCGCATCTATAAAATCTCTATTTCCTTGATCCAAAAGCTTCTGCCCTTCTGCTACCAAGGAACTCCAAATAAGCCTTTCTCCCTTATCCCCATTGTCGGTGCGATCTTCTGCACCTTCATAGACCTTCATGAGGATTTTATGAGGTATGGGAAAATCCTTAAAGTAAGGTTCATAAGTTTCCGTATAGAAAACTGCTTTACAGTCTGCTGTCCTGAGAAGATTGTAAACTTCTTCCTTGGAAAGCTCCTTGTCCATGGGGACCACCGTTCCTGTGCCGTTTACTGTAGCATAATATGCAACGATCCAAGAATAACAATTTTCTCCAATAATGGCTATTTTTTCATTCTTCAACCCCATATCCAAGAGCATTGTTCCCAAGGCATCCACATCTTTTTTCAGCTGAGCGTACGTCTTTGGGCTGTAAGGTTCCCCCTTCTTTTTTTTCACCAAATAAGCGGGTCTGTCTCCGTAGAGCTCCACGCTGGAATTTAGAAGATCCTTTATGGAAATGATAGGTCGAATGGCGTAATCGTTAGAATCAGGTACTTTGCTCATATCCACCTCCGTAATGGTTCTGAAATACCTATGAATATTTATTTCATCATACAACATTCATACTACAATGTAAATATGAAAATCACTAATACTTATTCCCATAAATTGAAAAAATATAACTCTTTACTGTCAGACAATCAGCCTTTTGCTTCCCCAACAAGTAGCCAAAAAATAAGTTTTCTCTCTTTATTTTAATTCTAAAAAATGGTATACTAACGTAAGAATTATATTTTATTAAATTACACATTAAATAAGCATGAGCAAGTTTATCATCAATAGGAGGAATTTATGAGTACAGCACATATCAATGCCGCAAAAAAAGGAGATATTGCAGAATCCATTTTACTGCCGGGGGATCCCATGCGGGCTAAATTTATCGCTGAAAATTTTCTAGAAAATGCCGTATGCTACAATGAAATACGCGGTATGCTAGGTTATACAGGAACTTACAAAGGCGTTCCTGTTTCTGTGCAAGGAACCGGCATGGGTATGCCATCCATGGGAATTTACAGTTGGGAGCTGATGAGCGAATACGGCGTTAAAAATCTCATTAGAGTAGGTACCGCAGGTGCTTTTCATGAAAACATTAAAATTGGAGATGTGGTTATGGGGCTCAGTGCTTCTACGGACTCCAATTATGTTCATGCCTTCGGTTTAAACGGAAACTTTGCACCCTGTGCTAGCTTTGAATTGATGATGAAGGCAAAAGCTGCCGCCGATAGCTTAAGTATTGAGCTTCATGCAGGAAATATTCTATCCGGTGACGTATTCTATGAATTGGAAGAAGGTTGGTGGAAAAAATGGGCAAAAATGGGAACTCTCTGCGTAGAGATGGAAGCCGCTGCCCTTTACATGAATGCAGCCTATCACAATGCCAATGCTTTATGCATTCTTTCCATGAGTGATCACTTTATCACAGGAGAAAGATCCACTGCGGAAGAAAGAGAAAAAACCTTTACCAATATGATGAAAATTGCATTAGAAGCAGCTACTGCTTAATGACATAAAATGGAGAGAGCTATAAGAATGATAAGAAAAATCGCATCCTTTTCCCTGATTCTGGTAATGGTATTTTCACTACAAGCTAGGAATCTATTTCCCGGGAAATATCTGGTTGCAAATACCTACAGTGTATACGGTACAGAAAATTCCGGTACAATCTCCAGTTCTGTGGGTTCCAATTTGAATTCAACAAAAAATGTAACCGGCTCCGGTACGGATTTATCTTTGAATGCAACGGATTCCGGTATAGGTTCAACGGTAGATTCATTGGAAACAAAGGATTTGACAGTATTATTTACTCATGACGTTCATTCTAATTTAACGGCTTTTGCCAGAGCAAAGACTGTGATTAATCAAATCAAAAAAACTATCCCGGAACCCCTCCTTTTGGACGGAGGGGATTTTTCCATGGGTACCTTATACCAAACAGTCTTCCAAACCGAAGCTTTGGAGCTGAGAGCTATGGGAAGAGTAGGCTACGACGTTGTGGCCATCGGTAATCATGAATTTGATTATCGGTTGGAGGGTTTGACCAATATGCTAAATGTAGCAAAAAAGTCAGGGGATTCCCTTCCCAAAGTTTTGCTCTCCAATGTAGACTGGTCACGTTCTTTACCACCTACTCCTACCAGTTCAAAATCTGCTTCTTCCGGAGCTTACGGCCCTCTAACAGGTGCCGCCATTGAGTTTTACGATGCCCTATTACAGTATCACGATCAACCTTATGTAATCCTAGAACGAAACGGGTTAAATATAGCTGTTTTTAGTCTAATGGGAAGGGAGGCTGATAGTTATGCTCCTTTAAGTGGTCTATCATTTACCGATTATTTAGAAAAAGCAAAAGTAATTGTGGATACCATCAAAACCAATGAAAAAGCTGATGTTATCGTTTGCCTATCCCACTCTGGCACAGAAAGAAATGAAAAAAAATCCGAAGATCATATTTTAGCTAAGACCGTTTCTGATATTGATGTGATCATCAGCGGTCATAGCCACACCCTCTACCGTCAACCCATCCAAGTGGGAAATACGGTAATTGTTTCTGTGGGCTCTAACGGAAAACGGCTAGGTCGGTTGGATTTAGCTGTGACCAAAGGAAATGATGGCAACTCACAGGTAACTATTAAAGAGTATGATCCCATTTTGTTGGACAGCAAAATCAGTGGAGATAAAGGAATTAACGAATTTATAAAAGAATCAAAAAAAATGGTTCAAAATGAATTCTTATATCAATATGGCTATACCTTCGATCAAGTTTTGGCTCATAATCCTTATCGATTTACTCCATTCGTAAGTTTTGCTCAGGAACAACAAGAATACCCATTAGGAAATATCGTGGCGGATTCCTATATTTATGCTGTAAAAGAAGCTGAAGGAGAAGCCTATGAAAAAGTAGATGTCTCCATTGCCCCCTCAGGTGTTATTAGGGCTTCATTGAATCGAGGTGACATCACCGTATCCGATGTTTTTAAGGTGAGCTCTCTGGGTATCGGTAAAGACGGTAGTACAGGTTATCCATTGGTTTCTGCTTATCTCACAGGAGAAGAGCTAAAAGTCTTAGCCGAGGTAGATGCGTCTATTTCTACTTTAATGCCTGAAGCCCAGCTCTTTATGTCGGGGCTTTCCTATATTCTAAATCCCAATCGACTTTTGCTGAATAGAGTTGTGGATGTAAAATTGGAGGTTGAACCGGGAGTTTTGGAAGACATTGATGACCATAAGCTCTATCGAGTTGTAACGGATCTCTACGCTACGCAAATGATGGGAACATTGGAAAAGAAGTCCAAAGGTCTTTTGTCGGTTAAACCCAAGGATAAGGATGGAAAAATTGTTCAAAACTTTGAGGATTATATACTATATGGTGAGCAAGGAGAGGTAAAAGAGTGGTTGGCTTTAGCACATTTTCTCCAGTCCTTCGAAAAGGTAAACGGCATTCCGGTAATACCCGACTTTTATAGCAAAGCTCAAGGGAGAAAAGTTGTGGCAGAGGAAGCTTCCATAGAGCAAATCATCACCAAACCTAATAAATTCTCTATAGCATTTATATCAGGGCTTACAGCGGGTGTAGCCCTGATGGTTGGTCTCTTAATATTTATCATTAGAAAATTCTTAAGGAAAAGAAAAAAGGAGGCTTCCCTACGTTAATGCGATGTGCCTGTAGTATCAATTAGATTTTTTCCATTTTAAAAACTCTTTTGAAATACAACTCTTCCCCATCTATGGGGAATAATACTTGCCCCCCTACATTATCTAAAAGCTCATATCCTCTATACTCCACATGGTTGGTAATCTTCACTCCTGCCACTTCCATCTCATAGTTTTCAAAACTTTTCTTCAATTGATCTAACACCCCTTTAGTATGTAAACTAATGCAGTTTATCTCTTTCTGTGCTGCCACAAAAGAAAGAATTCCCACAGCCATGTCAGCGTTATTTTCAATGGCACCTCCAAAGCCATTTTGACTTTCCGTCTCTATTTTTACCTCTTTTACCAACCCGTTTTCCAAAGTGAGCTCGTAGGTAGGTAATTCTATTCCAAAGTATTCAATGTAAAAGGATTCATTATTGTCTATCCACTTGCCATCCTCTCCCAAAGTTTTTCCGTATTCAACACCTAAAAATTTCATCTGTTGATTGCAGTTTTCATAAAATTCTTTTGCCGTCAGATCCCCTCTATTTATAGGCATGTACGTTTGTAGGGCTATGAGAATTACCAGGAAAAACATCACAATATGAAATGCCACATATGCCACAGAACGAAGACCCAGATTACCTTTGACTTCGTAAGTGATACCATCATCCCACCACATGATTTCGCCTTTTTCACAATCCCTATAACTGCTCACCAGCCGTACTATGCTGTAAATGGGAATATTAAATCCCATGCCCTTGCCAAACAACTCTAACACTCTGTTCAAAGCAACACGGTAAGTAAGTTTTCTCCCCTGGGAATCCCTTACAACCAGCCCCAGTATCCATTTGCCCGGAGTTGTACCTAGGGATGAAAGCAATATAGGTTCCAATAACAGCATTAACCCGCAGGAAACATAGGAACCTACAAGGGTGTCAATAATAGAGTAAGCCGTGAGATCCCAACGCAAAATCAACTGTTGGATAAATATCCAAATTATACTATATCCAAATAAATCAAAAGTTCGGGCAAAATACCGTCTCCAGGGGTGTGGGGCGATATTCTTTTCAGGTATCACTTCCTGATGGCTGATCAACAGTTCTTCTGTATTTAACCGTGCTGTTTCTTCCTTGATTTGACACGCAGGTTCTTCACTCCATTGGGATACTGCTTCCTTTTCAGTTTTTATTGAGGTTTCCGTTCTTAACAAGTCTTCTCCCATAAATCATCCTTTCACTGTCTAAGCTGCCATTTTAAGTCCTTCGTTAAGCCTTCTGCTCTGCTGCTCTCCCAGTTATAATCCATGAAACCCCTTTGATACTCTCGATCCTTAAGATTCCAAAAGATAGCCGTCCTTATCTGTGAATCATCTGTCTCATGATAAAGCTCCAACAAATATGGAACTGCACCATTGGATAACTGCAAAAGAGCATCCACATCCACGCTTTCTAACGTACCCTTATTATACCCTTCAATATTGTATTTTGCAATATTACCATCCACATTTCCGTAGATTAAAAGAAGGAATCCCAAAGTCCAAGCAGCAACAATGATCCTTGATCCATTAAAATTCTTAAACTGCCTAAGAAGAATGACAGCAAATACTAACAACAACATGATCATAAACCAAGAGGTATACACACGAAGTTGAGTCAAACCGTAATATTTAATGTACAATACCATTTTGCTCATGGCAGTAACGATAAGCATCATGGTTAAAAAGGAAAGAATGCCCAAATAAATACTCCATATTTTGTCTCCCCTACCTTCATGCACTTCTACACCCTCCACGAAATTCTTTTTAATAAAAACGTGGGAAAAAGCCAGGACGCCCAGATTGATTCCTGCTACAGTGCAAAGCTCGAAAAATCCTCTTCTGGCATACTCTGCATAAGTCATTCCCCCGGGGAGGAAATCCTGAAACGCAGAAAACAAGTAACCGCTTTGTACCAGAAAGTAGGTAATGTATAGCAAAATCAGGGAGCCTACACCACCAAAAACAGCCAGTCTTGGAATTTTACTCACCTTGATACGCAATTTATCTATTTGATTTTTTCCTAATAGCCCAATGGAATCTTGGCTCACATCACCATAAATTAATCCGAACAAATACAATGCTACAGGAATTCCTAAGAAAAATTCTACAAGATTGAAAATTATTTCCGGTGAAATGATGGTATACATTATATTTTTTATAAAATGATCGAATGCCGCATCGGAAAGAACTAAAAGAGAAGTTACGGCATATAGGACCGGCAAGAATACCAAAATGCCTAATATTGAAATTGCAACGGACTTCCCCTGTCTTTTGTGGAAAATAGCATTCTTAAGGACAGAAGGACATTGAAATAAATTTGATAATGGTACAATGATAAATTGATTGAGCAAATCACCCAGAGCGTAGGGGCTTAGGTTTTTTGTAAGGGATTTATGGGTAACCCTTGCCAGCCAATATAACAACATAACGCTTATAAATATTAAATTGATACTTCGTAGGGTTACATTGTCAATTAACAGAAAATTTCCGGATGACAAAGCAATAACAGATAGATAAACCAAAGTATGTTTTTCTATTTTTATTTGATTTGATTTTAAGTAAATTAATATGACTGACAAAAGGATTAAGCTGAAGGTAAATATTCCCAATCCCATTAAATGGAGAACTTTTAACCTCCAAAATAAAAATCCGCATAAGACAGAGGCAACTGCCAGAAAGACATCGGCTCTCCTGTAGGACGAAGTCCCTTTTTCTTCCTTTAATGAATTTTTTTCTAGTGAATTTCCCTGAATGATTATGGTTTCCATGCCTATTCTCCTTTTACATATTCTAATATATCTCCGGGCTGACAATCAAGCACCCTGCAGATCTCTTCCAAGGTGGAAAATCTGATTGCCTTTGCTTTATTATTTTTTAAGATGGACAAATTAGCCGGCGTAATACCGATTTGATCAGCCAAGTCTCCTGCTGAGATCTTTCGCTTTGCCATCATCACATCTAAATTAACTATTATGGCCATTGGTGCACCCCTTTCTATATGGTAAAATCATTCTCTGCTTTAATCAGCATGGCTTGCTCAATCACGTTTTTCACCACTCTTAAAATTAAAGCCACAAAAGCAGCAATGATACTCATAAGAAAGAAAAGATAATAGTAAATTCCTCCAACCAGTAGCAAAAAGCTTGCAGCAAAGCAGCACCAAGATATGACTCTTAAGCTTTTTACATTTTTTAAAATAAATACTTGGTCTTGACGAATTTTCCCCAATAAGCTATGCAGGTGGTACAAGGAAATCAAGGCAAAAACGCCGCAACCTTCTATAATGGCAATCAGAATATTCAACCTGCCATCAGAGATTTCATAGGCTGCATTGTAGGTTCCCGCCAGCTTAGGGAGAAAAACCATAAAAATTACGGCTAAAACCATCACCACCTTGGTGGCGATAAATGACAACATCACAGATTTGTTTGAATTCCACATGATATGATTCCTTTCTTGATTTCATTAGGTTATCCCTTATCAGTTATCAGTTGTTGTTACTTATTTTCTAAATAATAACTCCACCAAACCTGTTTGTCAATATTTTTTTATTGTTTTTCGATAAATTATTATTGTTATTTAGAGTTAATAAAAATACTAAAAGATAAATACATTTATATTTGATGGGGAGTATATACTAATTTCTAATCTATAACTAATAATTCTTATGTTTGGTTTAATAAGATACAAATTCATTTATTAAAAATTTTGACCTTATTTTTTCACAAAAAAAGTGCCAATGAAAATAAGATATTCTTATGTCATTGACACTAATTTAAAATTGCGTTATTCAATTTGGAAGGTATAGTTTGCCCCAATTGATTTAATTTTTAAACTGCCAGATCTAAATGCTGAATGGTTCTGGCATCTCCTGATTCGGTCAAATACATTCCGGTTCTGCGAATTTGCCCATATTGCTCATTGGTTTGGGTAGACTTTAAAGAAAACTCTGTAGAAGCACTACCTAAATAAATAGCACCTACCCCTGCTTTTCCAATGGACACCAGCAAATCCTTACCTTGGTCATCCTTCGTCCAAATCTTTAATAACTGAAAGACACTGTCATTTTCATCAATCCAACCATTCCCGTCCTCATCATAAGCTCTCAGATCTTCAAAACCATTGCCGGATTTGGTGCCGAACAGCTCCGTACCATCATTGATGATGCCGTCATTGTTTCTGTCTAAGGCCAAGAATCCACTGCCTTCACCCAACATTGAGATATTTTCTTTCTTTCCATCGCCGTCAAGGTCAAATAAGAACTTCTGATCCCGCAGGGTAGTCACTCCCGGTCCTAGGTTAATCACCAAAGGATCTGTGAACTTAACTGCTTGTTGAAATTCTACGGATGCATATTGAGAAAAGCTACGGGACATCTCCACATCAATATTGAATGTGATTTCCCTGCCATCTGCAGTTCTTGCAATGCCTGCAGTCATAAAAGTTGTGTTTTCAGTTTCTGATTGGAACACAGAAGCTTTCACTTCTCTGGTCCAAACTCCCGGTATTCGTACACCGTTGCCGCTATTACCTGTAACGCTAAAAGAGCCTATGGATATTTGAGTGGATTGTTTCTGCTCTATGGAAACACCTTTAAAAGAGCGCGCATCTTTTCCGCTGCCGAACCCCAAAGCTTTTAGCATCATTTCTATCAGAACCAAATCCCTTTCACGAACAGCATCCAAGTTAATTCCACCTGTCATGTTGCTGCCGGTTCCGTTGCTCACAGTCAACGTACCCATACCCTGAGAAGCTTGGCGCTGTTGATCTAAAAATTGCTTCCCTTGATCTGAAAGCTCCAATTGATCCGATTCTGTTATGTTAGCGTTGCCGTCGGTAACTTCCTTTTTACCTACAGCTTGATTTGCAAATACCTGCCCCACTGTAATCGTCTCTACCCTTAACTGCTGATAAGAGTGTGTCGATCCCATTGCGACATTACTTGAGTCAATCCTCATGGTTTGCCACCTCCCTTTGGCACCATTGGGACATCATACATTCCTAACATGTATATCGGTAAATTATTCCTAAACTTAATGGGATTGATGAATATTTCCTATAATATTTTTCTTTTTATAGTAAGGCTTTGAAGATGTTTTTTAAATTATATTTTTCAAATTATATTGCTAATCTTATTGCTTTTCGATATAATACATGAGGATTTAGACGGATTTTGTCTATCAAAAGGTGGCTCTGCCACGTTAGTGGGGGCGTTACCCGGGGTTTAAAGTGGTAACTTTTTTTGATATGACAATATCTATTAATTAGATATTACTTAAGCTATAGAAACGGATTTAGAAATGATCAAGCAATTAAAATTTGCCTTTAAACAAACCATCCCCGTCCTCTTAGGTTATCTATTTCTGGGAATCGCATTTGGGATCTTATTACAGCAAGCAGGATATAACTTTCTCTGGGCCTTATTTATCAGCACCATCGTGTTTGCAGGATCCATGCAATTTGTGCTGATCAGCTTTTTGGGTACAGCTATCCCTTTGATATCTGTGGCTTTGATTACCCTTTCCGTCAACAGTCGCCATATATTTTACGGCTTGTCCTTTTTAGAGAAATTTAAAAAAATGGGTAAATTTTACCCCTATATGATGTTTTCCTTAACCGATGAGACGTATTCCCTCTTATGCGGAACCCAAATCCCTGAAAATATGAATGAAAAGTATGTATGTTTCTTTATGGCAGCCTTAAACCATTCATATTGGATTATGGGCTCTGTAACAGGTGCTCTTCTGGGTCAAGTACTACCTTTTGATACCACAGGGATTGATTTTGCTATGACTGCCCTTTTTGTGGTAATCTTTGTGGAGCAATGGCTCTCTGCAAAATCCCACTTTCCCGCTATGGTAGGTCTTCTGTCCGGTGTAGTATGCCTATTGATTTTTGGTCCTGATAATTTTATTTTGCCTTCTCTGATTATAGCAGTGTCCATTTTGCTTGCAGGCAAAAGGTTTTCTAAAAGTCAGGAGGTCATGGAATAATGGAACATATACATGAATTTGCCATCATTTTTATCGTAGCAATTTGTACTTTTGCAACCAGGGCGTTTCCTTTTCTTATCTTTGGCAGAAGCGGCGAGCCCTCTCCCACGGTGAAGTACTTGGGATTAGTTTTGCCCCCTTCCGTAATGGCAATCTTGATTATCTATTGTTTAAAAAATGTTCAACTGACCGTGTTAAGCTCAGCCGCTCCTTCTTTTTTGGCCATTGCCATTGTGATAGCTCTGCACCTTTGGAAGCGCAACAATTTGCTGAGTATCGGTTTAGGGACACTCAGTTACATGCTGATGATTCAATATTTGTTTTAGAATTAAAAAAGTGCAGCGCTTATATATAAAATAAAGCTTCTGCACTTTTGTTTTTTCAAGTTTGTTTTGGTAGAACACCGATTGTTATTTATTTAATAGAACACCAGTTGTTTAAATTTTATAAAGACTTAGTTTTTTAAATTTTCTTTTTTTATGTTCCTTATCTAAATTTTACAGCAGTACCATATGCGATTACCTCAGCTGCACCTGCCATAATTGCTGAAGAAGCATATCGAATGTTGACAACGGCGTCTGCACCTAGGCTCTCAGCTTCCTTCACCATTCTTTTTGTCGCCAAAGCTCTGGCTTCATTCATCATTTCGTTGTAGGATTCCAACTCTCCACCAATGATGGTCTTTAGCCCTTGAGTTATGTCCCTCCCAATGTTTTTAGTTTGAATGGTACTACCCTTTACAATCCCTAACATTTCCAGCTCTTTTCCTGTGATATAATCAGTATTTACTAAGATCATCTTCTTCACCACTCCTTATTTCTTTGATTCTTTCCACAAGCACAAATACGCTCAGACCAATTAATAGTATAGGGAAAACTAACCCTATCAATTTCAACATTGGGGACATTGGACCAAAAGCAATGATTCCTACGGCAATAGCTAAATAGTATAGAACCATAACTGCCACGATAACAATGGGGGCTATTAATTTTTTATAATGATTTTTATTCATATTTTCTCTTCTTTAATCATTTTTTTCGCTATTATTTATAGCGATTTGTCTCGTAATACCTATTTGGGTCATTCCTAATGCAGCTAACGTGATTGAATATTACTTATCATATTTATGCATTTACTAATGGTATGATTATATCAGAACTTCAGAACTATTTCATTAAAAAAATCAAGATTTAATTTAAGTATTTTACATACGTAATATAAACAGTATTTTACCAAGAAAACATTAAGTATAAATTTTTATAAGTTATGCAAAAATAAATTTATGAAAAAGTCTAGGTTATTAGAGAAACCTTAAAATTGTCACGCAAAATTTAAAATAGAAAGGGTATCAAATATGGATAATAATAAAAACAGAATGAAGGATCGAGACAAAAGCAATCCCGAGTTAAGAAAAATGAAACCAAGGGAAAATGCGGATGTGGGCATTGAGCATGGGCACAAGATTGGAACACATACCAGTAAGCATGAGAAATCCGGAAAATAGATAAACCAGGATAATATAACTAAATTTCATTAGATTTAAAAGATGGAATATAATTTAATTTAGTCAATCCAATATAAGTTATTTAAAATAAAATATGAATGTTTATACTAATCAATAATTTAAAATATTAAATATTTAAACAGATCAATAAAGGAGGTCAAAAATGAGTAAAATAGATGATCGTTCCAATAACGCGGAAAGGATTCAGGAATCTTTGAACAACACCGTGGAAAATATGCAATTTGCTGATATGGTGATTGAAAAAACATTAGATAAAAAGTTAAAGGAAGAGCTCATAGAAAAGAATCAAAGACGAGAAAAAGCAATAACTCAAATGGAGCATGAGATCATTGAGGAAAACGCCTTTCAACAAGTGAATCAATAAAAAGTGAATCTATAAAGCATAAAAAAGGTGGAATTCTTATTTCGCCTTTTTTCTTATAATAAATGAAATAAAAACCGCTTTTAGATTTTTAACAAAGCATTTTTTAATATAACTGTTGCGATAATTTGTTGCAGTATTACCATGACCTATGATAAAATTAAGAAATTATTTTATGGTACTTTTAGATGAATTTAAGGAGGAAAAATGAGGGCTGTAATTACTGTATTAGGTCAAGATAAAGTGGGAATTCTGGCAAGAGTCAGCACAATCTGTGCTTCTTCTAATGCCAATGTGATAGAGGTAACACAATCTGTACTTCAAGATTATTTCGCAATGGTCATGCTGATAGATATATCCAATATGAGCTGTGATTTAGAAAAACTGAAGGAAAATTTAGTCGAGAACCTTCCCGATATGGTCATACATGTAATGCATGAGAATATTTTCAATTCCATGCACCGTATATAAGGGGGAGAAAACACATGCTGAATATGAGCGACATCATGGAAACTATCACCATGATTCAGGATGAAAACTTAGACATTCGTACCATCACCATGGGGATTTCTCTGTTGGATTGCTGCGACAGCAATATCGACCTTTCCTGTGATAAAATTTATAACAAAATCATAAATTGTGCTAAGGACTTAGTCCCTACCAGTGAAGCTATTGAAAAAAAATATGGAATTCCCATAGTAAATAAAAGGATTTCTGTAACCCCTATTGCCATGCTTGTAGCCGCTTCAGGGGGGGATCCAGTAAAATATGCCAAAACATTGGACAAAGCCGCTAAAGCTGTCGGCGTAAATTTTGTGGGCGGTTTTTCCGCCTTGGTTCATAAGGGTTTTTCTGCGGGGGATAAGGCCCTCATAGAAGCGATTCCGAAAGCTTTGGCTGAAACAGAATTCGTCTGTTCTTCCGTAAATATTGGAACCACAAAATCAGGTATCAATATGGATGCGGTCAAATTGATGGGTAATATCGTGAGAGAATGTGCAGAACTCACGGAGGATCGTCAATGTATCGGCGCTGCAAAATTAGTTGTTTTTTGCAATGCCCCTGAGGACAATCCTTTTATGGCAGGTGCTTTTCACGGAGTGGGCGAGCCGGACTGTGTCATCAATGTGGGAGTTTCAGGACCTGGAGTAGTTCGTTCGGCCCTCTCTAAGATACCGAAGGATACCAGCTTGGAAGAAATAGCAGAAGTAATCAAAAAAACAGCTTTTAAAATAACGAGAATGGGTCAATTGGTAGGGAATGAAGCTTCTGAAATGTTAGGAGTACCCTTTGGAATCATAGATTTATCCCTGGCTCCTACCCCTGCCATAGGAGATTCCGTGGCATATATTTTAGAAGAAATCGGTTTAGAGCAATGCGGTGCTCACGGTACCACTGCTGCATTGGCCATGCTCAATGACGCCGTTAAAAAAGGTGGTGTAATGGCCTCTTCCAGCGTAGGCGGACTGTCAGGTGCTTTTATACCTGTAACAGAAGATGCGGGAATGATCGCTGCTGCCCGTACCGGAACCCTAACCATAGAAAAATTGGAAGCTATGACTGCCGTTTGTTCTGTGGGTCTGGATATGATCGTCATTCCCGGGGATACGAAAGCGGAAGTAATCTCTGCCATTATCGCTGACGAAGCGGCCATCGGTATGATTAACTCCAAGACTACAGCAGTGCGAGTCATTCCAGCCATCGGACGATCCAATGGTGAAGAGCTTGATTTTGGTGGATTGTTGGGTAATGGTCCCGTGATGAAAATCAATCCTAAGTCCCCTGCGATTATGATCAATCGAGGAGGGAGAATCCCAGCACCCTTACAAAGTTTAAAAAATTAATAATTTCATAAATTTAATAAATGTAGGGAGGAATTACTATGAAGAGGTTAAGTCTGACTACGAAAATTTTTATTGGATTGTTAGCGGGTGTCGGTGCGGGTATTATTTGTTTTTCAACAAGTAGTAGTGCCTTTGCCGATCAATTTATCGCTCCCATCGGCACAATTTTCTTAAATCTGGTAAAAATGTTAATCGTACCCTTGGTTTTTTCTTCCCTGGTAATCGGTGTAACGGGATTAGGAGATATGAAGAAGTTGGGCAGAATCGGGGTCAAAACCCTGTTACTGTTTACTTGCACTACAATCATTGCCGTTACCATCGGATTATTCATGGGAAATATGGTTGATTTAGGTGGAGGTGTTACCATAGCCGGTGGTGAGACAATGGTCATGGATTCTACAGAACCGCCTTCTTTCATTGAAACGCTAATATCCATCTTCCCAAGCAATCCCTTGAAAGCAATGGTAGAAGCCCAAATGCTACCCATTATTGTTTTTGCCCTATTCATCGGACTTGGAATCACCATGGTAGGTGACCCTGCCAAGCCTTTAGAGTCGTGCATCAATGCAATTGCAGAGGTCATGTATAAGCTCACCTCTGTTATTATGAAAATGGCACCCCTGGGTGTATTCGGTCTGATTACACCCATCATAGCAAAAAATGGACCAGAAGTTCTGGCACCATTATCCATGCTCATTGTGGTGGCTTTTGTCGCTTCCTTCCTACATATGATTATCACCTATTCTGCTTTAGTAAAAATCTTTGCAAAAATGAATCCATTGCGTTTCTGGAAAGCGCTGATGCCCAGTGGTGTCTTGGCCTTTAGTACTTGCAGCAGCTCGGGAGCATTACCGGTGACATTGAAATGCACTAGAGACGATTTGGGTGTTTCCAATGGAGTTGCCAGCTTCGTTCTACCCTTGGGAGCTACTGTACATATGGATGGAACTTCCATTTATCAAGGGGTCTGTGCACTATTCGTTGCCAATGTCATCGGGGTGGACTTATCCTTTGCCCAACAGATCACCATCGTATCAACCACAGTGTTGGCTTCTATCGGGACAGCAGGTGTTCCCGGAGCGGGATTTATCATGCTGACTATGGTTCTGACTTCCATCGGTCTTCCATTAGAAGCTACTGGACTGATCGTGGGAGTTGATCGAATTCTGGACATGGCCCGTACCACCGTCAATGTCTTTGGAGATGCGGCAGTGGCAGTAGCGGTCGCCGGTCTGGAAGGTGAAAAGCTAAATTTGGTAAAACCTTCGACCACGGACGGTTCAGAAATCATTTGAAAATGCATTTAAGATAGTTTTCTATACTGTGCTGTAATTACATTATCGTTTTTAATTACAGCATAATATGAAATAGAAAGGTCTGTCCATTTATTTTTTCGGGCAGACCTTTTCCTATATCATTATTTGATTTTTATAATAGAACTACCAACAAAACAACTTTAAATTAACGAATTTATTATACCGTTCCACGTTTTTAAAAATTCTAAGTATTTAATCTGCAATTCTTTGTTCAAATATAGTTATCCCATTACAATATAGCTCATTACAGGATAGATCTATTTCATCATTCCAACTAATACCATACCCTCCTTCATCAACCTTTATTTCTTCAAATAATCCTTTGATGTTTTCTAAAGATTTAAACGACTCCCATTTATCGAAAAGAGGTTTTATATCATATTTCTTTTTTTCAAGATTTTTAAATTCCACTAACAAAATGTATTTTTTAATGGCTTTACTGAATTAATTTTATAAAACATAACATACTCCTACTTTCTATTCAAGAGGAGGTAGTTGTATAAATTCTTGGGTGTTCCAAATTTTTATTAGCTCATTTTTGTTTATTTTTTTCATAAGTTTTTCAATATTTCTTCGTAATATACAAGATTTCCGGAGCATTGGTGGGTTGATTTGGGAAGCTGATAAACGCTGTGTGATATTGTCCTTTGTCCAGGTTCTGAGCAAACTCCAAAATGCAATTCTTCTCCCCCTTACCCTCTTGATGTCCTCTGTAGAGGGTGATACAGAGCACGCCCCCTATCTTAATGATGTTTAAGGCATGCTGTACCGCCATTAAGGTGGTTTCGCTCAAGGTGGTGATGGACTTATCTCCCCCTGGCAAATAACCTAAATTAAATAGGACAGCAGAAATCTTACCGATTTCTGCCACATATTCTTCCATCCTCGAATGACAATCAGGAATCAAGCTGACGATATTTTGTTTTTCGTGAACTTCTAAAAGATGTCGAGTATTTTCAATGGCTTGGACTTGAATATCAAAGGCATAGACCTTTCCCAAACTTCCTACCATCTTTGCCAAAATCAACGTATCTTTCCCGTTTCCTGCAGTAGCATCTATCACGATATCTCCGTCTTTTACATATTCAGATACGATTTTCATTGCCAACTGCGTAGTATTTGTAATTAAATTATCCATATAGGGATTTTATCAGCCCAACATTTCAATTTCAAGCCTAATTTTTTTTATTTAGTTGTTGATTGCCTTATTTTAGATACTAAACATTACATGACAGTTAAGACGAAATATTATTTTCTGTATGTTTAATTTAATGCGATGTAAATATCGATATCTGCATTTTCATAATCGGAATTCAGATATTCTTCAAAGTCTCCTGTGAAACTTCTGTCTAAATCTATTTTCCAGATTTTCTCCCAAGCTTCTGTTACGGCTTTTTCCATATGACCATGGATGGAAAACTTAGCATACTTTCCGGCGGGTATTATTTTTACGGAAAGCTCATCATTTTCTGCCTTAGAAACCTCATTTCCTGCGGTAACACAAAACTTGTCCTGATCATAGTCAGAATACAGCCCTATGGCATATTCGTTGATCTTGTTCTTAATGGTTTCATGGACTCCTTCCCCATAAATCTTCTTCCAAAGGTTTCCAATGATTT
>CAYWVS010000010.1:0-55606 GCA_964461765.1 uncultured Anaerovorax sp. | reverse complement strand
TCACCAAAGCATTGGATGCTTTGTGCACGGAAGTAACAGATCAGACAGTATTTGAGTAAATTAATGGTTAATCTGTAAAGTTAGCTGAATAGGTAAATGTTTGCTCATTAGCAAATTGATAGCTAATGTTAAGCTGAACAGATTAACCTTGAATCCTTAAGCCAATTGAGTAGATGAAAAGCATGAAGATAAATTAGGTGAAGCGTATGAAGAATTTTGTATTGATAACGAATAATGATCAAGTAGAGCAATTTTATAAGGAGCAAATTCAGGTCATCTTTCTGAAGGATGGCACCTACGAAGATGTTTTGTTAAAGGTAAGGGAATATATCCATCAGGGGCATAAATTGATCAGCCATCCCATGTCAGGAAGCATCAAGCCCAATGAAACTCCGTATAAATCGGTTATTGTGGAGAAGGAAAAGAGCGAAATAAAGGAATGCTTTGACAGCACTATCATCATTGAAAATTGTCTGGAATCCTTTCGGAAATTTCAAGAGATACGACATACGCCCAATTGGCCTGATGACATTAGAGAAGACTTTAAGACAATCGATTTGTCCTTCATGAAAAATGCTATAAGAAATGAGTAATACCAAAATTATTTATTGTGAATCAAGCATTCCTTGATAAAATGCCATCATATAAAGATGGCATTTTTACATGAGTTTTATATGTTTATTGCGGATAAATATTTTCTTAAGTCATATTTTTTTAGCTTCCTGTTTAAGGTAGAACGGGAGGTACTCAATTTTGTTTCCAAGTCCTTCATGTCAGGATATTTTCTGATATAATTGATTAACAACAACTTCTCGTAGTTTTCAATCATTTCATCCAAACTTGAAACTTCATTTTCAAATTCTTGTGAAATCCCTTCGTCTATCAACAGAGCAATCACATCAATACTATCTATGATATCCGATGGAGTGGTAAATAGAATTCGCTTTACTACATTTTCCAACTCTCTGACATTGCCAACCCACTCGTGTTTTTCAAATAAAAGCAAAGCATCATCAGTAAAATTTTTATTTAAATCATATTTCTTGTTGTTTTGATCGATAAAGAATAAAACTAAGGGAATGATATCTTCTTTTCGTTCTCTTAAGGGAGGAATAAAAATAGGAAAGCTGTTCAGTCTGTAATAGAGATCGGAACGGAAGGTACCTTGGCGTACAGACTCGTATAAGTTTTTATTTGTAGCGGCGATAATTTGAACGTCTAAAGTAATGGTTCTATCACCACCGATTTTAACAATTTGTTTTGTTTCGATAGCTCTCAAAAGCTTTGCCTGCATGGATAATGGCATGTCTCCGATTTCATCTAGCAACAAGATTCCGTTATGGGCCAATTCAAAATAACCTTTGTGCCCGTTTACGCTAGCTCCGGAAAAAGCCCCCTTTTCATAACCGAAAAATTCTGATTCAAATAAGGTACCGGGTATGGCTGTACAGTTAATCTTAATAAATGGTCCTTTGTTTCTTGCACTGTGAGCATAGAAGTAATCGGCAATCACTTCCTTTCCAACTCCCGATTCTCCTTGAATTAATAAGGGCGAGTCATATTTTGCAATAGTTTGAATTAAATTAAAAATCTTTTTTAACGATGGGGATTCAGCCACGATTTGATTGTCCTTAGTCTTAAGATTTCTCAAATGATTGATTTCATTTTTATATTGTGAGTTAATCTCTTCTGCATCTTTTAATTGTTTTTTTAAAAACTCCAGCTCATTGACCCTACGTTGGCAGCAGACCACCATGCTGATTTCTCCATCCTTGAAGTAGGGCTTTGCTGTGGATAAGATTTCGTGGGTTTCATGCCTGTACTGAAATTTAGAAACGGTTTTTTTAAGTCTAATGGCCTCTAAGGATACTGATTCCGGGCAAATACCAAGCTCTACTAATTCACTCATATGGCGGCCGATGAGGGTTTCCGGTTCACGGTCAAGTAATGCACTTTTGTTTACGGATACCACCACGCCCTTTCCATCGGTAATGAAGATGCCATCATCTATGGTATCTAAGACGGCATTGTGATATTCCCATATTTTATGGACATATTTGGACTGGGAAATTGCTGATTCACAGGAATCCAAGTCCAGAAATACGCACTTAAAAAATCCCCCTTCACCATAAACAGTATGTTCTTTGGATATGATGTAAAGCAATTCTGTATCATTGATTTTGAGAAAATGCCATTTGCAGTATTCCCCTGTAGCATGTGGAAGGGCTAAGAGCATTTCTTGAATTTTATTTAAGTCAAAGGAGCTTTGACTTTTTCCTAAAAAGGAATAGAGATTTTCACTGGGTATTAGTATACTTTTTTCTTTGTTTATAATTGCCCATAAAAAATCTTCATCTAAAGAGATAAAATCATCTAACTGTAGCATAAAATCAAAGTCATTTCTAATCTTCATAATTTTACCTTCACCCAAAGAACTTTTATTGCTACCTTTACATGCCGGAGCAATATAACCATTAAAATATGATAAACATTATACGTTAGGGTATAATTTACGTCAAGTTATTGTAGCAATATGTCGTTTTAGCATTTTGTACATGTGTAAATGAATTTGCACACATACATTCAATGTTCCACCACATCTTTTTTTATGTAAAATAATTCTTTAGCATTTACTATTAAAATTCCCGAAATAACACATACGATACCTAAGAAATTAAATGCAGTAAAATTTTCGCTAAAGATAAATACGCTGATGATAGTGGCAACCACAGGTTCTATAGTAGCCATCATGGAAGCCTTTCCGTTTTCAACATTTCTCAACCCTTGGGTATACAAAAAATAGGGAAGAATCGTACAGAAAACAGTAATAATCATAAGAAATAAGAAGCCCTGGATATTAAAAATGGAAGGAATGGTTTCTATTTTGCAAAGAGGAAATCCTCCAAGTCCCGTAAATAAAAAGGTATAAAAGGAAATGGTGAGGGAGTCATAGCCTCTGTTTAATGCATATCGACTAAAAATGCTGTAGGAAGCATAGCTGACACTGGAGCAAATACCAAAGGCAAAGCCCACAAAGCTGATGTGGAGGGCAGAGGAATCAAGAATACCTGTAACCAAAACACATCCGGTAAAAATGATAACCAAAGCGATTAATTTCAACCTTGTAAACTTTTCTTTAAACAAAATAGCCGAAAAAATTAATACAAATCCCGGTGCTGTATAGAGTAAGACCGCCGCTACAGATAAAGAGGTAAGCTCCATGGTCGTGTAGTAACAAAAGCTAAATAGGAAAAGACCAAAGAGACCGGTACCCACAAAACACCAAATATCTTTAGGCTTAACATATAGCAATTTTTTATCCTTTAATAGAAGTATAGGTAACAAAATGATGACGGATAAAACTGCTCTAATAGCAACAATTTGCATTTGAGTAAAGCCTAAGGACAGAAGCCTTATGACGGAGTACCCGGAGGTTCCCCATAATGTTGCAGCCAAAATAATAAAAAAGTAAGATAGTCTATTGGCATTGCCTTCTTTTACATTCATAGTAAAACCCTAAAGCCTCCTTAAAAATTTCTAAATCAAAATAACAAAAATCGTTTCTTTGCGGTAGGTATGTATAACAATAAACAATTGCGGGAGGTGTGTATAACAATAAACAATGTAACACATGAATTAGAGCTGGTCAATAAGAGAAAATTTATAAATTTAACAAAAAAAGAAAAGTTAAATAGTTTTAAATCAATATTGATTCGATATTTTTTAGACAAATCAAAAATGAGTAAATTAAATTGAATTTTAAACAAAAAATTCGTTTTTTTATTGGCACAATAATTGCTCTATTGAAAGTTACAATTTTGGCCATAATTATTATTTTAAAAGGAGGATTGAAAATGAAAGTTAAAAAAGTAATTTCTGTAGTGCTAACATTAGGATTAATCCTAGGTTCTTTTACTGCTTGTGGCGGTAGTGGCGGTGGTGGTGAAAAGACTCCTGCAGCAACAGACGGAGAACAAATCGTACTTAGAATGGCATCCGATGCACCTTTGGAGCATATCTCTTCAGTTTTGAACCAGGAAGCTATTGCAGAAATTTTGGAAAAGACCGACGGTAGGATAAAGATTGATTATTATCCCGCAAGTCAGTTGGGAGGATATGATACTGTCTACGAAGAATTGGTGAGAGGTACCATTGATTTGGCACAAATCACCATTCCCGATGCGTTAGATCCACGCTTAGGAGTTCCATACATGCCTTACGTCTGCAAAGGATATGAGGATGCTAAAAAAGTCTATGCTGCAGATTCTTATTTAAGCCAAAAAATGGTGGAATACACAGCAGAACAGAAAGTAAAATTCTTGGGGTTCTGCTTGGAGGGATTTATTGGAATCGCAGCAATGAAGGAGCCTAAAGATAATTTAGTACCGGGTGCACCAAAAGGCGTTAAGGCTAGAGTTTGGGCAGCTCCTTCTGCCAGATATCCAATGGAAGATTTAGGATATACCTGCATTACCATCCCTTATCCTGAGATCGTAACCTCTGCACAAACAGGCGTTATTGATGCATGGATCGGACATATTCCCAATGCAGCTTATACCTATGCCGGAGAGATTATCAAATATTACTATGTTAACTATATGCTTCCTGAAGCCACCTCCTTTGTAATGAGCCAGAAGGTTTTAGATACACTGAGCCCCGAGGATCAGGAAATTATCGTAAGTGTATTCCAAAACAAGAGCATGGAGAGCATAGATCGAGCTGAAGATAATGAAAGAACTTACATCAATAAATTAATTGACGATTACGGTGTACAGGTTTATGAGTATTCCGAAGAAGAAGTAGATCAATTTGCAGCATTTATCAGAGAAAAAACATGGCCAAGATTAGAACCTATCTATGGAAAAGACTTCATTGAAGGTATGCAGAAAAGCTTAGAATAATTTTTTATTAAGTAAGTATAGTATCACGGGAATTCTCCTGTGATACTATACGGCAATTATTCAGCGAGGAGGTGCAACTTGTCAAGAGAAAATAACATACCGATAAAGTTCATAGTCAAGGCAGAAAAAATTATTATTGTAATTACAGGCATAGCAGTAACCCTCATTGTAGGATTAGCATGCCTTATGCGAGCAATCTTTAAAGTGGATTTGGTGGGTTATGAAGAAATACTGGTAATGTTTGCATTTTGGCTGTATATGATCGGAAGTGCTTATGGCACCTATGAGAAAAGTCAGATTACCGCAGACATCCTCAATATCTATCTAAAGGAAGGCGTTGTAAAGTCTTTCGTAAACTTGATTAGATCGTTTTTAACCTTGGTTTTAGCATCTTGGTTTGGCATTTGGGCATTTGATTTTGTAGTATGGGGAGTAGAAATGCAGACGAAAACTCCTGTTTGGAGACTGCCCATGGTTTGGGGACAGAGCTCCATATTTATTGGATTATTACTGGTTTCCATTTTTAATGCTCTATACTTTTGGGATGAGTGTGTTGCCTTTTATAAAATGGTATCAGGAAGGAAAAGCGGAAAAGAACTTATGGAAGGAGGCAAGCAACAATGACTACAGTAATCGTAGCTTTTATCGTATTAATCGTGGTGTTACTTTTGGGTGTTCCCATTCCTTTTGCCTTTTTCGCATCCACATTGGCGGTGGTGTTTGTGGGAGATTACGATCCGTCCTTTCTCTTGCCCTATGGATATAGCAAAGCCAGCTCCATTATATTAGTGGCTATCCCACTGTTTATTTTGGCAGGGGGCTTTATGGAAAAGGGAGGAATCGGAGAGAAGCTAATAGATGTTATCGAAGTTTTAATCGGAAGAGTTCGAGGGGGCTTGGGTGCCGTTATGGTTATATCCTGTGCTATTTTCGGTTCCATATCCGGAAGTGGATCTGCTACCCTTTCCTGCATCGGCTCCATCATGCTTCCCAGAATGTATAAGGCGGGATATCCCCCCGGACATTGCTCCGCTTTGATTTCCAATGCATGTGTTCTAGGTCTTTTAATACCTCCCAGCTTAAGCATGATTTTATACGCTTGGGTAGGAGGGCAGTCCATTTTGGCCAGCTTTTTAGCTACCGTAGTACCGGGGATCACCCTTACCATATTGCTTTGTATCGTAAATTTAGTATTGCTTAGGAATAATAAGGATATTGTACTTTCTGAGAGTTATGATTTTAAGACAACTACTAAGCTCTTTGGAAAAAAATCTATTATTGCTTTTCCCGCCATGTTGACTCCGTTAATCATACTGGGAGGAATATATGGAGGGGTTATGACACCTACTGAAGCGGCGGCAATATCTGTTTTGTACTCACTACCTGTAGGATTTTTCATCTATAAGGGCCTGGATAAAAAAGGCGCTTATGAAACCTTGGTAAAAGCCGGAACTACAGCAGGAGTAATCATGATTATGCTTTTTTCCGTAATGATATTGAGCAGGCTCTATATTATGGAAAACGTACCCCAGAAAATTATGACAGTATTGACTTCCGTTTCTGATAATACCATAGTTTTGCTTCTAATGATTAACATATTTATGGTAATTATCGGCATGCTGATGGACGACACCAGTGCCATCCTTTTGGCAACACCTTTGCTTTTGCCAGTAGTAATAGAATTGGGAGTAAGCCCTGTTCAGTTTGCCGCTATATTGGGAGTTAATCTGGGAATGGGCTGTATTACACCGCCTTGTGCCCCCTTCCTGTATTTAGGATCAAGGATAGGAAATGCACCTGTCAATGAAATGTTAAAACCAACCTTCTGCTTTATCGTCTTTGCATGGATTCCTGTACTGTTGCTATGTACCTTTGTACCTCAGTTTTCCATGTGGCTGCCGGGGCTGTTGTTGGGGAATCTGTAAATGAAGATAAGATAAGTTAAAAATGATTTAGTATAAAGACTCAAAAACCATTATTGATTAATTATTTGAAAGTAAATCTGTAAATTCAAAGATATTTAGTATAATTTTTATTGGCATGTAAGTTGCTACTAAAATAATTAAAAGTATTTCTGATTAAAGAAAGGGAGGAAATTTTGACTAACATGAAACTGGATTTAGAAATTGTGAAAATTGACGATGTTCAATTTGGAGACCACACATTGATCAAAGATCAGACTCTGTATGTCAATAAACAAGAGATGATCGAGTATCTGGCAGACCCCCAGTTGGTGAAAGTTGATATTGACATTGCACGACCCAACGAATCTGTCCGTATCGTACCTGTCAAAGATGTAATTGAGCCCAGAATTAAGGTATCTGCGGGAGAGGGCTCTTTTCCGGGATACTTTGGAAAGTTTGAGGGCACAGGAGAAGGCGTGACAAAAGCTCTTAGAGGCTGTGTGGTTACTACAGCGGGAAGAATTGTAGCGTTTCAAGAAGGTCTTATCGATATGACAGGAACCTGTGTGGATTATTGCTATTATTCCAGCCTGGTCAATGTAGTGGTAGTAGCAGATGCCATTGAAGGATTGCCTCAGACCAAACATGAAGAGCTGATGAGAAAGACCGGCTTAAAGGCAGCACATTACCTAGCCCTTGCAGCCAAGGATGTAAAATGTCAAGAGGTAGAAACTTACGAGTTAACTGAAGCAAAGGGTTTGCCAAAAATCGCATATATTTACTGCGTTATGGCCCAGGGACTGCTGCACGACAGCTATCTTTATGGGATGGATTGCAAAAAAATGCATCCAACCTTGGTTCATCCCAATGAAATCCTTGACGGAGCACTGGTATCAGGAAATTGCGTAACAGCAGGAGACAAGAACACTACATATGATCATCAGACCAACCCTGTCATTGCAGAGCTCTTTAGAAGACATGGAAAGGATTTGGACTTTGTAGGCGTAATCATCTCCCCTGTATGCGGAGGGTTGGCAGATAAGCAAAGATGTGATACCGCATCGGTGAATATCGCCAGAAAGCTGGGGGCAGATGCAGTAATCATCTCTGAAGATGGAGGCGGAAACCCAGACGCTGACTTGATGATGCTCTGCAGAAACGCTGAAAAAAATAATATTAGAACCGTTTTGATTCAAAAGGAAAACGCAGGATGGGATGGTACTTCGGAACCTATAACGGACTCTACCCCTGAAGCAGATGCAGTGGTGAGCGTGGGGAATATGAATCAATTGGTGACATTGCCCAAAATGGAAAGAACCATTGGATATCCCGAATGTATTTCGCAGCTTTCAGGAAGTTGTGACAATCTATACAATCCCGATGGGAGTATTAACGTTTCCTTGGCGGTAATTGTATCTTCCATAAATGACATAGGAAAAACAAAACTAAGCTCGGTTGTATATTAATTGGGGAGGTAAGAAAGTGCGAATTATACATTATGTAAATCAGTTCTTCGGTCAAATAGGCGGAGAAGACAAAGCGGATTATCCTCTAGAGGTAGTGAAAGGTCCTGTAGGTGCAGGATTGCAGTTGGACAAATTGCTTGGGGAAGACGGTGAAGTGGCAGCTACCATAATCTGTGGTGACAATTACTTTGCGGAAAACACCGACACATTAACCACTAAAATTGTTGATATTTTAAAAGAAGAAAAAGCAGATATACTGGTAGCCGGTCCTGCATTTACCGCAGGAAGATATGGATTGGCCTGCGGAAGCGTGTGCAAAATAGCCCATCAGAACCTAGGAATCATCACCGTTTCCGGCATGAATGAAGAAAATCCAGGATTGGACATGTTCAGAAAATACGCTTATATTTTGCCCACAGCCAATAATGCTAGAGGTATGAACGAGGCTATAACGCTCATGGGAAACTTTGTTAAAAAGATAGCCCAAGGAAAAGCCATTGGAAGTCCCGAGGAAGAAGGATACTTTAAAAGAGGAATCAGAGTTCCTGTTTTTAGAGAAGAAATCGGCGCTAAAAGAGCGGTTGAAATGATTCTTAAAAAGCTTAAGGGAGAGGAATTCCAAACAGAACTGGAAATGCCTGTATTCAGTAAGTGCAAACCAAGCGCTCCCATCAAGGATATAAAAAAGGCAACCATCGCCCTCATGACCAGCGGCGGAATCGTACCAAAGGGCAATCCCGATCATTTAGAGGCTTGTTTCTGCTCCAAATATAAGTATTATACTGTTGACAATTTTGGTGGAGAGGGTATTCCTCATGCTGAAGTTTGTCATGGAGGATTCGATCCTACCTATGCCAACGAAAATGCAAACAGGGTGTTACCCGTGGACGCTATGATTGAACTGGAAAGAACCGGAGAGATCGGTAAGTTTTATGAGAAAATTTATGTAACCTCCGGAAATGCCATGGCAGCTGACCAAGCGGAAACCTTTGGAGATAACATAGCTCAGGAATTACTCAACGATGGAGTGGTGGATGGCGTCATCCTCACATCTACCTGAGGAACCGATACTCGTTGCGGTGCAACGTTAGCAAAGCAAATTGATGCAGCCGGGATTCCTACAGTACATATCAGTACCATCACTCCTATTTCTTATTCCGTAGGTGCAAACAGACTGATTCCCGGAGTGGCCATCCCTTATCCCACTGGAAACCCCACGGTTTCAGAGGAAGAGGAAAAAGAACTTATTATGAAGATCATGAGGAGTTCCATACAAGCACTGACCGAAGAAGTTAGCGAGCAAACCATCTTTAAGGTGGAGTAATAGAGCGGAGTAACAGAGATGTCATTATTGATCATTACCAACAATCATAAAATAAAAGATTTTGCATTAGAAAAAAAATTGGATGTTATATTTGTTGAGGGAGACGCAAAAGAAACTTTATTTATGGTGCGAAAAAAATTATTGAATGGTTGGAGACTGGCTATTGATCCCCTTGCCGGGTATCTGTCCAGACCAAATCCTTTCCACACTGTTGTGGTACAGGAAAATTGTACAGGGGAGGTAATCGGAGATGACATTATTAGAATCGAATATGCAATCTCCCAGTGGAACCGATATGAGCATATCCTTCCCATGACCCCCAAGCTGGAAGCTGACTATAGAGAATTAGACTTTTCATTGGGTGTAAGCTCCATAGACGGATCCCTAAGAACACCTGCATATTATAAGTGCTTTTAAAAAATTACTAAAAGGAGGCTAAAGAATAATGAATATTTTTCCAGATGCAAAAATAATTGATGTAAATTTAACAACAAAGGAAATAGAAGTGATTACCATGCCCGGGTTGGAGCACCAACTCTATCCGGGAGGTTCCGCCCTTGGAATGTATTACTTGTTAAAAAACGTGAAACCAAATATAGATCCATTATCACCGGAAAACGTCATGGTGTTTACGGTATCACCCTTGGCAGGCTTGCCCGTAAGTGGATTCAGCAGAATGACCGCTACTACCAAAAGCCCTCTTACCAATTGTGCGGGAGATTCTCAGGTAGGTGGCTCTATCGCTGCACACTTTAAGGCCAACGGATATGACGGCATTATCGTAAGAGGAAAATCAGAGAATCCCGTTTACCTATACGTCAATGGGGATGAGATAAAGCTGTGCGATGCAAAAAATGTATGGGGCAAAATAACAGGAGATGCAGAAGAGCAAATCAAAGCAGAATTGGATGACAGCAAGCTGGAAATTGCAGTAATCGGACCCGCAGGTGAAAATCAGGTCAGATATGCGGCCATTATGCATCAGCGCAACAGGGCCTTTGGAAGAAACGGCATGGGCGCCGTTATGGGCTCTAAAAATTTAAAAGCTTTAGTCATTCACCAAAACAAAATGCCTGTTCCCTATGACAAAGAAAAATTTAAAGAATTCGTTAAGACTGCAAAAGAGGACATCGAAGCCAATGATTCTTGTCAGGATATGCTTGTAAATGGAACAAACGGTGGTCTGGGAAGTAAGGCAAGAGTAGGATTCTTGGCTACCAGAAACTGGCAGTCAGGTTGGTTTGAAGAGTGGGAGGAAATCAGCGGTCCTGCCATGGAGAAAAAGATTAAGATAGCCAGTGATACTTGTTTTGGATGCGGTGTGAAATGCAAACAAGTTGTAGAAGTGAAGGGCAAAGTCGATCCACAGTATGGAGGACCGGAGTATGAGACAGTGGCAACCTTGGGAGCTGATTGCGGAGTATCCGATATTGAAGCCATAGCCCATGCCAATATGCTTTGCAACATGTATGGATTGGATACCATTTCCTGTGGTGCAACCATAGCCTTTGCCATGGAATGCTACGAAAAAGAAATTCTTCCTAAGGATATGGCTCAAGGGTTGGAATTAAAATTCGGAAATCATGAAGTCTTCCATCAAGTGATTACAGATATTGCAAACCGAAATGGTGAATTGGGCAACCTACTGGCAGAGGGAAGCTATCGAGCAGCAGAAAAGCTGGGAGAAGCAGCAAGAGACTTAGCCATTACCTGTAAAATGCAGGAGTTGCCTGCACACATGCCACAGCATAAGGCAGGACTAGGTGTCATCTATGCGGTAAATTCCTTTGGAGCAGACCATCAATCCAGTGAACATGATACTTGCATGGCCTATGCATTGGACAGCAAGGAACGTAGATGGATGTCACAGGTAGGTGGTAACTTCACACTGAGAGACGGAAACTCCAGCACGTTAAATGACGATAATGTGATTTTTTCCTACAATACTCAGAAGTACTATTCTGTTTTAGACACTCTAAGCGTATGTCAATTCGTGTGGGGACCAACTTGGCAACTATACGGGCCGGAGCAGTTGGTACAAATTTGCAAAGCTGCCATCGGATGGGACGTTTCCCTTTGTGAACTCATGGAAATCGGTGAACGAAGGATCAACATGATGAGACACTTCAACAGCCGAGACGGATTTACAAAGAAAGAGGACACACTTCCTGAAAGAATGTTCATTCCTCTGGAGGACGGACCTTCCAAGGGAGTCTGTGTGGACAAAGAAAGATTTGAGCAAGCTAAAGAATTGTACTATGAGCTCGCCGGTTGGGATAAAGAAACAGGAAATCCCACTAAGGCTACCTTAAATAAATTATCTCTTGGTTGGTTATTGCAAATTTAAAATAGGAGGATAAAAAAATGAATTATTATGAACTTTTAAGCAAGGTACCTGAAAATTTAAAGGATATTACAGAATTCAGGACATCGGGTGTAAAATCTAAGGGAAAATTAGCATTGGGTTTTGGATTGGTGGCTACCATAGGGGATGAAGCCAAAGCCTTTGGAATTGGAAAAGCACTTTTAGTAACTGACCCTGTAATTGTAGAATTAGGACTACACAAGGTTTGCACAGAGTCTTTGGAAAAAAGCGGATTTACAGTGGACGTTTACAGTGATGTAGCACCTGAGCCCCATATTGAAACAGCTCAGTACATTCAAGAGATGGTGCGAAAAAATGGATACACTATCGTAGTTGGTTTAGGTGGAGGAAGTGCCATGGATATGGCCAAAGCTGCCGCTTTGTCAGCCACCAATCCCAGCGATATCCTGGAATACATGAAAGGTGCTCCCCTGACCAGTGAAGGACTTCCATTGATTTTAGTTCCTACCACATCTGGAACAGGAAGCGAAGTCAGCCCATATATCGTAACCAGTGAAGGCGACAAAAAGCTCTTTATCAGCTCTCCATATGCCTTTGCAACTGTAGCGTTAGTAGATCCTTTGATGACGGTAACCATGCCTTCAAAGGTAACTGCTGCCACAGGATTTGATGCCATTTCTCACGGAATTGAAGGATATCAGGGAAAACCAAGTCCTTTGACTGAAATGTTTACCGCTAAATGTGTAGAATACGTGTTCCAATATCTTGAAAGAGCTTGCAAGGACGGGGAAGATTTAGAAGCAAGATACTATATGGCATTTGCATCCGTCTTTGGAATGATGTCCTACACTCAGGGCGGTGGATTGTATTCTCACAGCATGTCATACATTTTAACAACTCATAACAATGTGGGTCACGGTCTGGGATGCGGAGTGACTTTACCTTACACACTCATGTTTAATATAAAAGAAGTTCAAGATAAGCTTTCTAAATTTATGAATATAATAGATCCTGATTTTGCAGGAGAAAAAGAAGCAGCTGCTGAAGAATTTATCCAAAGAATGATGAAGCTTCTGGAAGACTGTGGTTTACCAACAAGTATTAAAGGTCTTGGAGTAACTGTAGAACAATTGCCAGTTATCGCAGATGAACTGATTAATAAATATTACAGAGTAAAAAACCCAAGATCCATGAACATAGAAGAAGCCGTAAAGTTTGTAGACAGCATGTGGACCGGAAAACCTGTGATTATTTAAATCATTAGCCTTTTTGCCAATCGATAATAATTAACCGCTAACCACTAAATACTAAATACAACAACATCTCCTCCTAACATTAAAAATATAAGTTTTAGTGTTTGCATAAACTTCCGCAAAATATAAATTTGCGGAAGTTTATTGTTTATTATAGGGAATATCATTTGGAGATACTCTGGTAATATTACTACTTTTGAATATCCAAATCATTGATCTTATTAAAAAGTTGCCGATTGCTGATCTTTAATTGCCTGGCGGCCTCGGCCACGTTGCCCCCCACTTGGGCAAGAGCCCACTCCAAATATTCCTTTTCTGCATTTCTCTTAAATTCTTGATAGGGAATAATTTCTTTGTAATGTGGTGCACTGATGGTGGAACCCCCGCCTTTGCTCAATTTGCGAAAGGAAAACATGATGGGCAATCCGTCTTCTGTAATGACTCCGTCTTCTGATAAGATTACCATCCTGTCAATGATGTTTTTCAACTCTCGAATGTTGCCGGGATAGTCGTAACTATGTAGAAATTTCAAAACTGCCGGTTCTATTTTTTTAATGTTTTTCTGATTTTCGATAGAAGACTGGTTTAAAAAATATTGAATCAAATCAGCTAAATCCTCTGGTCGCTCCCTGAGAGGAGGCACATTAATAACGATAGTACTGATGCGATAAAAGAAATCCTCTCGAAAGGTTTCGTTAAAAACACTGGATTTTAAATCTTGGTGGGTAGCGGAAATCAATCGGAAATCAATGTTGTGTGAGGTGTTGGAGCCGATTCTTTCAATCTGTTTTGTTTCTATGGAACGCAGAAGCTTCACTTGAGTTTGTAAATGCATATCTCCGATTTCATCTAGAAACAGAGTGCCCTTATGAGCAATTTCAAATTTTCCCCTCTTTGCATAAGAGGCACCTGTAAAGGATCCTTGTTCATGACCGAACAACTCGGATTCCAATAAGGTTTCCGTAAAAGAGCTGCAATTCACAGCTACAAAATCATGCAGACTTCGTTGACTGGCAGAGTGAATATATTTTGCCAGGATTTCCTTGCCGGCACCGGATTCTCCAGACAACAGAATATTGGCATTGGAAGAAGCCACTTTTGAACAAAAATCCAAGGTTTTTTGAAATATACGATTCTTGGTTTTTAAATAATAGGAGTTCTCAAGTTGAGGTAAAGTAATCTTTTCACCCATGGTTACGATTCATCTCCTTTCCTAAACTTGTTTCATTGGGCATTCTCGGATTTCCAATAGGGTAATATGATAACTGCTTGCCGGATGGTAAAAAACATTCTTTCCAATCTTATTATAGTGCAATAAATTGCATTATCAAGAAAATTAATTCACTAATAAAATAAAAAATCAATATTTACTTTGTTAATAATTTATCAGTACAATAAAAATACAATTATAAATATTTTCTGAAAATTAAAGGTTTAAAATATCTTTTAATTCATTATTGAAATTTTCTATAAAGAATGGCATAACTATTGCAAATCTCTTTACATATAAAATATTTTTAATTCATTTTGATAGGAGGGTAAGATTTTGAAACTGGAGTTAGGAAAGATTAACATTTCAGATGTTCAATTTGCAGACAGAACATTTGTAGACAAAGGGATTCTTTATATCAACAAAGAAGAAATCCAGCAGCTGGTTTTGGAAGATGAGAGAATCATAAGTGCTAAAATTGAAATTGCAAAACCGGGAGAGTCTGTAAGAATCACACCTGTAAAAGATGTGATTGAACCCAGGGTAAAAGTATCAGGCGGTGGCGGAATTTTCCCCGGGGTCATGAACAAAGTAAAAGAAGTGGGTCAAGGAAGAACTCATGCATTGGTGGGATGTACGGTTATGACTGTAGGTAAAATCGTTGGCTTCCAAGAAGGCCTTGTGGATATGTCCGGTCCCATTGCCAAGTATTGCCCATTTTCTGAAACCTTGAATATTTGCGTGGTCATTGAACCGAAGGAAGGACTGGAAACTCATTCCTATGAAAACGCAGGGAGAATGGCAGGACTGAAGGTTGCTACCTATGTAGGAGAAGCGGGAAGAAATGTTGAACCGGATGAGATTGAAACCTTTGAAACCAAACCTCTTCTGGAGCAGATCAAGGAATATCCTGATTTGCCTAAGGTGGGATATCTTCACATGTTGCAATCTCAGGGATTGCTCCATGATACATACTATTACGGTGTAGATGCCAAGCAAATTGTACCTACTTTTATGTATCCTACAGAAATATTCGATGGAGCCATTACAAGCGGAAATTGTGTAGCCCCTTGCGATAAGGTAACTACTTACCATCATTTGCACAATCCTGTCATAGAAGATCTGTATAAATTCCACGGTAAGGAACTAAACTTTGTAGGAGTCATCCTCACCAATGAAAATGTATTCTTGGCAGATAAAGAGCGTTGCTCGGATATGGTGGCAAAACTGGCAGAATATATGGGATTAGATGGATTGATTATCACAGAAGAAGGGTACGGAAATCCTGATACAGACCTGATGATGAACTGTAAAAAAGTTACACAAAAAGGCATTAAGGTAGTTCTCATAACTGATGAATTCCCCGGAAAAGACGGGAAGTCCCTTTCTCTGGCAGATGCTTGTGAAGAGGCAGATGCGTTGGTATCCTGTGGGCAAGGAAACTTTGTAGAGCATTACCCACCTATGGACAAGGTGATTGGAATGTTGGATTATGTGGAAATGCAGATCGGTGGTTTTGAAGGCAGCTTGAAGCCCGACGGCAGTATTGACGCAGAGCTTCAAATTATAATTGCATCCACCATTGCCAATGGATTCAATAAGTTGGCAGCCAGAGGATATTAGAGGAGGATAAATCAATGGGTAAAATCAAAGTAGTACATTACATAAACAACTTCTTTGCCGGAATCGGGGGAGAGGAAAAGGCGGATATCACCCCTGAAATTCGGGAAGGTGTAGTTGGGCCGGGGGCAGCACTTCAAGCTGCATTGGGGGATGAGTATCAAGTAGTGGCCACAGCTATTTGCGGCGACAGCTATTTTGGAGAAAATCTTGCCTCGGCTCAAGAGACTCTTTTGGAGATGATCGAACGTTACGAACCCGATGTATTCGTGGCTGGACCGGCCTTTAATGCAGGCAGATACGGTGTAGCTTGCGGAAGCATTGCAAAAGCAGTGGAAGAAAAATTGGGAATTGCCGCTGTGACAGGAATGTATATAGAAAATCCCGGTGCAGATATGTACAAAAAAGATTTATATATCATAAGCACTGCAGACTCGGCTGCTGACATGAAAAATGCTATGCCTAAAATTGCAGCTTTGGTGAAAAAGCTTTGTAGAGGAGAGGTGATCGGTTCTCCGGCCGAGGAAGGATATATCGAAAGAGGAATTCGAGTAAACTATTTCGCCGAAGAAAGAGGTTCTATGCGTGGAATCAGAATGCTTCTGAAAAAAATGGCAGGAGAGTCATTTGAGACAGAGTATCCAATGCCTGCTTTTGACAGAGTACCACCAAACCCAGCAGTGAAAGATATCAGCAAGTGCAAAATTGCAATCGTTACTTCAGGAGGAATTGTACCACAGGGAAATCCTGACAGAATTGAATCTTCCAGTGCATCTAAATATGGAAAATACAGCATAGAAGGTATGGACACCATGAGTCCCAAGGATTTCATGACTGTTCACGGGGGATATGACAGAGCCTTTGTTACGGAAAACCCCAACTTGGTTATTCCTTTGGATGCCCTTCGAGAGTTGGAAAGAAATGGGGAAATTGGAGAGCTGGTCAATTATTTCTACAGCACCACAGGAACGGGAACTGCCACAGGAAATGCAAAGAAGTTTGGAGAAGATTTTGCACCTAAGTTATTGGCAGAAGGAGTGGATGCGGTAGTTTTAGTTTCCACCTGAGGAACTTGTACGCGTTGCGGTGCAACGATGGTAAAAGAGATTGAAAGAGTTGGAATTCCTGTAGTGCACGTTTGCACAGTAGTTCCTATTTCTCTGACAATCGGTGCAAACAGAATTGTTCCGGCTATCGGAATCCCTTATCCTATGGGAGATCCTACAAAAGGAGAAGAAGAAAGTTATAAAATCAGAATGAAGGTTTTGAAAAAAGCTTTAAAAGCCCTTGAAACCGAAGTTGATGGGCAGACAGTCTTTGAATAAGTTTATCTAAGGATGGGAGTCTGCTGAATTTCAGCAGACCTCCCCTTACTATTAGTAGGAGGATCTGTATGGAAAATAAAACTGTAAAATGGGGCAATGTCATTAAATTTGCAGGTGCTTTTATTGCATTTCTCATCGGAGCCGGATTTGCTACCGGTCAAGAAATATTGCAATACTTTACATCCTATGGCTATAAAGGTTTTTTGACAGCTGCTGTTGTGCTGATTGCCTTTGTTTATGTAGGAATTGAATTTATTACTACGGGTTATCGGGAAAAGTTTCACAAGGGTAGTGAGATTTTCCAATATTACTGCGGAAAACCAATCGGATTGTTTTATGATTATTTTACAATCGCCTTTGTATTCATGTCCTATGTAGTTATGATTGCCGGAGCAGGAGCCACCTTCCATCAGCACTACGGTTTACCTACCTATGTGGGAGGGATCATCATGATGATTCTTGCCTCCGGTACCGTGGTATTCGGGTTGGGGAATATCGTAAATGTCATTGGAAGAATCGGACCCTTGATCGTGCTTATTGCATTGGGTTTAGGATTTTCAGCCATTGTTATGAATCCCGGCGGAATTTCAGAAGGGGCAGCATTGATTGAAGGTGATGCCATAGAATTGAAAAAGGCAGGAGCCAATTGGTTCATGTCAGCAAGTTCCTATGTTGGATTCTGTATGTTATGGTTGGCAGCATTTTTAGCAGCTATGGGAACCAAGGCCAACAGCGAAAAGGAAGCATCTCTGGGCTCCATTGGGGGAGCGGTAGGGTTTGTGGCAGGTTGTGTCATCTTAATGTTGGGGCTTATGGCTTATCTGCAGGAGGTGGCAGGTACACAAATTCCATCCCTGATTTTAGCGGAAAAAATTAGTCCGGCTATAGCTACTGTATTCTCGGTTATCATCATTGCGGGTATTTATTCCACAGCTGTTCCCCTCTTATGGCAGGCATCCTCCAGGTTTACGGAAGAGGGAACCGTTAAATTTAAAGGGGTTACAGTTATACTGGGAGCCATTGGATGCTTCGTAGGTTTGGCACTGCCTTTTAACAGTTTGGTAAATATCATCTATGTTATCAATGGATATGTGGGAATTATCTTGATATTCTTCATGCTGTTTAAGACATTTAAGAGAGCTACTTCTAAAAATGAAGAAGAGAAAAAAGCATAAAATTTGTTCCAAAAAAACACAAAAATAATTGAAACTAATTTTAAAAGATTTTTCTAATAAAAAATCAAAAAAAACCTTCAAAAATCAAAGAAAAGTATAGTAGTTATAGGATAGATGTGTTATAATAAACACTATACTAAAATCATTAAATTTACAGATGAAAAATATCAAATTTTTAACAAAAAAGGTTGATTGAAAACAAAAATTTGAATGGAGGAATTCAACCCATGAGCAAGGTTTATGATGTGATCATTCTTGGAGCAGGACCGGCAGGTTTAAGTGCTGCTTTATATGCCGGAAGAGCTCGCCTTTCCACCTTAGTTATTGAAAAGGGACAGGATGGAGGACAGATCACTCAAACAGCAGAAATTGAAAACTACCCCGGTTCTTTAGAAGAAGAATCCGGTCCGACCTTGATTGACAGAATGTCTGCTCAGGTGAAAAGATTTGGAGCAGAGAGAGTTATGGATACTGTGACAGATGTGCAATTAGAAGGAGCTGTCAAGACCATTACTTGCATTAATGGAAAGTATGAGGGCAAGACAGTCATTATTGCTACGGGAGCATCCCCAATGTTGATCGGTTGCCCCGGTGAAAAAGAATTTACAGGAAAAGGTGTTTCCTACTGTGCTACATGCGATGCGGCTTTCTTTGAAGACTTTGAAGTTTACGTGGTAGGCGGAGGGGACTCGGCTGTAGAGGAAGCGTTATATCTGACCAAGTTTGCCAGAAAGGTCACCATCATTCACCGAAGAGATCAGCTTCGTGCGGCAAAATCCATTCAGGAAAAGGCATTTGCTAACCCCAAGGTGGAATTCCTTTGGGATTCCGTGGTCAAGGAGCTTAAGGGAGACGGCATTTTGGAATCCATGGTGGTAGAAAATGTTAAGACCAAGGAGCTGACAGAAATTTTAGCGGATGAAGAGGATGGAACCTTCGGTGTATTCGTGTTTATCGGATTCAAACCTTTGACAGAACTGTTTGAAGGGAAAGTGAACATGGAAAATGGGTATATTGTAACTGATGACAATATGAAGACCAACATTCCCGGCGTATTTGCCGCAGGTGATTTGAGGGTGAAAAGCCTTCGTCAGGTAGTAACTGCTGCTGCGGATGGTGCCATTGCTGCAGTACAAGCTGAAAAGTTTTTAGAAGAATAAAGCTTTGATTAATGGAGGTATGAATATGATTTTATGTGATAAGGAAACCTTTGAACCTGAAGTTTTAAAGGCGGAAGGTCCTGTGTTGGTTGACTTTTTTGGAGATGGTTGTGTGCCTTGTGCAGCTTTGATGCCTTATGTAGAAGAGCTGGAAAAAAAGTATGGAGAGCAGATCAAATTCTGTAAGCTCAATACCTCAGCAGCCAGAAGATTGGCCATCAGTCAGAAAATTATGGGCTTGCCCGTAATCGCTATTTATAAAGATGGTGCAAAGGTAGAAGAACTGGTAAAGGATGATGCTACCTCTACGAATATAGAGGCAATGATCCAAAAGTATATTTAATGAAATGCAATTTTAACAACTTTGATTGATATTTCTGATAAAAATATTTATCTGAGTTTTGCATTGGAATTTTATATAAAGTTTTAAAATTTAACGAAGGAGGAAGGATTATGTCTATTTTGAAGGACAAAAAAGTCATCATCATAGGCGACAGAGATGGTATACCGGGACCGGCAATTGAAGAATGTGTTAAAACTGCCGGTGCAGAAGTAATCTATTCTTCAACGGAATGCTTTGTCTGAACCGCCGCTGGTGCAATGGACTTGGAAAACCAAAAAAGAGTTAAGGATTTCACAGAGCAGTATGGCGACGCAAATGTAGTCGTTGTGCTTGGAGCAGCAGAAGGGGAAGCAGCAGGTCTTGCCGCTGAAACCGTAACTGCAGGTGATCCTACTTACGCAGGTCCATTAGCAGGAGTCTCGTTGGGACTCGCAGTATATCACATTTGTGAACCTGAAATGAAAGAAGAAGTAGACGCAGGCGTGTACGATGAACAGATCAGCATGATGGAAATGGTTCTTGACGTAGATGATATCGTCAAAGAAATGAAATCCATTAGAGAGCAATTCTGTAAATTTTAATGAAAAAAGCACCTACGTTTTTTGTGGGTGCTTTTTTAAAAAATAATTTAAAGAGAGGGTATTAAAATGAGCGCATATGCAGTGCTGAAGGGAGCCAGCTACACTTTGGTGGCGGCGCCTGACATGGTTATTCATAATGGAACCACACAGACAACGGAGAAGATTGTCAACCCTAATTCAGAATATTTAGTAAAGCTGCCGGAACATTTGAGAAGCTTTGAAGATACGGTTTCCTACCTTCCTAATCAAGTATATATCGGAAACAAAACCCCAGAAGAGCTAGGGAAAACAGAGTTCCCTTGGTATGATAAAAAAGAAGCGAACTCTTCCAGAGAAGGAAAATTCGGAGAAATTATGCCTCAGGATGAGTTTCTAGGGCTTATGCAAATTTGTGACGTTTTTGATTTGGTGAAATTAGAAAAATCTTTTGCAGAAAACGTAAAAGGGAAACTCTCCAACCACAGTTTAATTGGACCTGACAAAGCTGCAATTTTAGATAAAAATGAAGAGTCAGCTGAGTCGGTGAAAAAGTTAGTGGAGGAAGAACACGCAGAGCCCTTATATTACGAAGGAAATCTGGTGGGAGCTGTAAAGAGAGCTCACGATGTGGACTTAAACTTATCTGCACATATTATGATGGAAAATTTAGTTTCCAAGGCTTCCAGTGTACTGTCCTTACTCCATTTAATAAGGGTGACAGGAATTGATCCTTCAGAAGTGGACTATGTTATTGATTGCTGCGAGGAAGCTTGCGGCGATATGAATCAAAGAGGAGGCGGTAATTTTGCAAAGGCTGCTGCAGAAACGGCGGGTCTTGTAAATGCTACAGGGTCTGATACCAGAGGCTTTTGCGCCGCACCTGCTCATGCAATGATTGAGGCTGCTTCTTTGGTAAAGGCAGGAACTTATAAAAACGTAATCGTTACGGCAGGAGGCTGTACCGCTAAGTTGGGTATGAACGGAAAAGATCACGTGAAAAAGGATATTCCTATTTTAGAGGATGTCATTGCAGGATTTGCTGCTTTGGTCAGTGTTAATGATGGAGTCAGCCCCGAAATCAGAAATGACATCGTGGGTCGTCATTGTGTAGGAACCGGTTCAGCTCCTCAGAATGTAATCAGTGCATTGGTAACAGAACCTTTAGATAGAGCCGATATGAAGATTACAGATGTGGATAAATATTCAGTGGAAATGCAAAACCCCGACGTGACAAAACCCGCAGGTGCAGGAGATGTACCCGAGGCCAATTACAAGATGATCGCCGCCTTAGGTGTAAAGAGAGGGGAAATCGAAAGAAGCGAAATCCCTAACTTTGTAACAAAGCACGGTATGACCGGTTGGGCACCAACTCAAGGGCATATTCCTTCAGGCGTTCCTTATTTGGGATTTGCCAGAGAAGAAATACTGGCAGGAACTACCAATCGTGCCATGATTATCGGAAAAGGAAGTCTTTTCCTTGGAAGAATGACCAACCTTTTCGACGGTGTATCCTTTATCATCCAAAAGAATCAGGGTAGTGGAGGAGCATCTGCAGTAGAGGGCATGGATGAAGCCAAGATCAAAAGCTTAATCGGTGAAGCTATGAGGGATTTTGCACAAGAATTATTAAAATAAAAATGGGTATTTCCTGAAAGGAAGGATGAAATCATGTCAGAAAAAATCATAAAAGAGATGATCGGAAAGACCTTTCTTGAGATGGCAGATGCCCTCGAGACAGGAGAATTTGGGAAGAAACCCGTCATTGGAATAGCGGCAGAAGACAGCGAACTCGGGATGGAAGCCATCTACGAAGGAGCCGGATTAGCGGAAAAGAAGGGCTTTAAGGTTATGGTTCTGGAAGGGGAAGACGTCCATAAAAAGATGGAAGCCATGTTGGAATCCGGAGAAATCCAAGGGGCTGTAACCATGCATTATCCGTTTCCCATCGGAGTTTCCACCGTTGGTAGAGTCATTACTCCGGGGAGAGGCAAGGAGTTATTTTTAGCTACCACCACGGGTACTTCCGACACGGATCGAGTATGCGGAATGGTTAAAAATGCCATTTATGGAATCATTGCTGCCAAAGCCAGTGGCATAGAAAAACCAACCATTGGGATTGCCAATATCGATGGGGCAAGACAAACGGAAAAAGCTCTTTTGAAGTTGGCGGAAAACGGCTATGACATTCATTTTGCTCAGTCGGAAAGAGCGGATGGCGGCATTGTCATGAGAGGAAATGACTTGCTTACGGCAGCTGCCGACATCATGGTCATGGACTCCCTGACGGGAAACCTGATGATGAAAATCTTTTCTGCATACACCACGGGAGGAAGCTATGAAAGCTCAGGATACGGCTATGGACCGGGGATCGGCGAGGATTATGAAAAAACCATCATGATCATTTCCAGAGCCAGTGGTGCTCCTGTTATTGCAGGGGCAGTAGAGTATGCCTCTCAATTGGTAAAAAGCAATAGTTATAAGATAGCCCGTGAGGAATTTGCCAAAGCTAATCAAGCAGGATTAAAACAAATTCTAAAGGAAATCAAGGACGGTGCTAAGAAAGCTTCCGGATCCGAAAGTTCCACAGAAGCAGTTAAAGAACCGCCAAAAGAACCTGTAACCTCTCAAATTCAAGGGATTGAAGTCATGGATTTAGAAGATGCTGTGTTCTGCCTTTGGAAAGAGAATATTTATGCAGAAAGTGGCATGGGCTGTACAGGACCTATCGTTATGATCAGTGATGCCAATTTAGCAAAAGCCACAGAAATCCTGACAAAAGCCGGATTTGTTAAGTAAGTATATTGTTTTAAGTTAATGAGTAAAAGAAAATTATAAAAATTTTATAGTGTCAATGAGGTAGATCTTTGAAAAGTTAGTATAATGAACTTCGAAACTGTGAATGGGATTTGCCTCTTGACATTGTAAAAATACATCTTTTGCCTAATCTTTTAATTAATAAATAAATGAAATGTGAAAGGAGGTCATTGTTATGGAAAAAACCAAGCTTACAAAGATGTGCACTCACGGTGGTTGAGATGCCAAAATTGGGTCTGATACCCTGGCACAAGTTTTGTGTCACTTACCAAAATTCAACGATCCAAATTTAATGGTTGGTTTTGATACCAGCGATGATGCCTCCGTTTATCTGATCAATGAGGACTTAGCACTGATTCAGACGGTGGATATCTTTCCCCCTTTGGTGGATGATCCCTATGAGTATGGTCAAATAGCTGCAGCCAATTCCCTCAGCGATGTTTATGCCATGGGAGGAAGCCCAAAACTGGCTTTAAATATCCTGTGTTACCCCGAATCCTTACCCAAAGAAGCCGTGCAGGGTATTTTGCAAGGTGGATATGAGAAGGTTTTGGAGGCCGGTGCTGTAATTTCAGGTGGTCACACTTTAAAGGATGTAGAACCTAAATATGGTTTATCGGTTTCAGGCTTTGCTCACCCCAAGAATATTCTTACAAATAAAGGTGTAAAGCCAGGGGATGTACTATTATTGACAAAGGCAATCGGAACAGGAATCTTGACCACAGCTCTTAAGGGAGAACTCTTAAGTGGACAAACTTATAAAGTATTGGTTTCATCCATGACAACGCTCAACAAAAGGGCTGCAGAGATTATGAAAAACTTTAAGGTTAACAGCTGCACGGACATTACGGGATTTGGTCTTTTAGGGCATGCCCTTGAAATGGTTTCCGGGAGTGGCTGTAAATTAGAAATTCATGCAAAGGATGTCCCGATTTTGCTTCAAGGAGAAGAGTTTGCAGCCATGGGTTTGGTACCCAAGGGAGCCTATGATAACAGAAGTTCTTTAGAGGGAAAACTTCACCTAGGGGACAGTGTTTCACGCACTCATGCAAACTTACTCTTCGATCCTCAAACCTCGGGAGGACTACTCATTTCCCTACCGGAGAAAGAAGGAATGTCACTGTTGCGTGCTTTGCAGGATGAAATTCCGGTAGCGAAAATCATAGGAACCGCGAAAGAAAAGAAAAATAAGGAACCATGGATTTCTGTGGTTTAATGAGATGATGAATTGCCAATAGAGCAAGCTTTGAACAGTTTTGTGAAAGTTCCTTTTGTTTGAGGGTACAGTTTCCTGAGAGAAAACACTGTTGCAAGGATTGGTTTGTTTTCTCGCTGAGAAACTGTCCGAAAATAAAAGTAGAATTTTCCAAAACTGTGAACTACTTGCTCTATAGCAATTCAAAATCCTATTGATTCATTTACCCTAATTGTGGTAAAATACAAGTACTGCTTGAGAGATGGGAGTAGATGGGTGCTGGTGTGCCTTCCGGTCTTCAAAACCGGTTCGGGGGGTTAGGAGCCTCCTGGGTGGGTTCGATTCCCACATATTCCCGCCATTTTATCTTTGGTGGAGGAAGTTAGAATATGAAAAAGGAATTACTTAGAAGGATTCCCAAAATAGATGAGGTGCTTATGGATAAGCGCCTATCAGTGTTTTTTGGAACAATTCCCCGGGATGTTATTTTGGAATCCGTAAGAGAGACCATAAACGAAATCAGAAATAAGATTCTGACAGATGATGAGGATCCTAGGGAGCTACAATCCATGGATATTCAATCAGATCAGTGGATTATAGATACAATAAAGAAAAAGTTAGAAGAAAAAACAAAAAGGAGCTTGCGACCCACCATCAATGCCACAGGTATTGTGCTTCATACAAACCTTGGAAGAGCCAAGCTATGTGCCGGTGCTTGTCAAAGTGTTACTGAGGTGGCAGGCAATTACTCTACCTTAGAATATGACGTAAAAAAAGGAGCCAGAGGATCTCGCCACGATCACGTAGAAAAGCTCATTACCAAGATCACAGGAGCTGAAAGCGCCATGGTGGTGAACAACAATGCAGCGGCTACGCTGATTTGTTTGGCTGCAATGGCTAAAGGCAGAGAGGTGATCGTCTCCAGAGGTGAGCTGGTGGAAATCGGAGGCTCTTTCAGGATTCCTGAAATTATGGCGGAAAGCGGTGCAAGCCTCACAGAGGTGGGGGCTACAAACAAGACCAAGGTATCGGATTACAGCAGAGCTATCTGTGAAAACACCGGAGCTTTGATGAAGGTTCATACCAGCAATTATAAAATTATAGGTTTTACAGATGAGGTAACCTTGCCGGAAATGGTGGCATTAGGGGAATCCCACAGTATTCCGGTAATTTACGATATGGGTAGTGGGCTAATGATCAATTTGGAAAAATACGGGATTGATGAACCTACAGTAACAGAAAGCTTAAAGACAGGGATTGATGTGATTTTATTTAGCGGAGATAAGCTTTTAGGAGGTCCACAAGGGGGAATCATAGCAGGGAAAAAGAAATATATCGATTTGATGAAAAAACATCCCTTGGCTAGAGTGTTGCGCGTGGATAAGATGACTTTGGCGGCTATGGAGGCTACCTTTAGAGAGTATTTAGATACTGAAAAAGCTTTGATAGAAATTCCCGTATTGAGAACCCTGACCATGGAGCTGGAAGAACTGAAACAACGGGCAGAAGATTTTTCCCAAAGGCTCAGAAAATTTACCCAAAGCTTAAATATGCAATTAAATATACAAGTGATTTCCTGTCAAGGCCAAGTAGGTGGTGGGTCTGCGCCCACGGCTTTACTTCCTGGATATGCAGTCACCATCAGGGGTAAAGATCTTTCTTTAGAAAAATTGGAAAAGCATTTACGTTTATTCGAAATTCCCATTATAGTTAGGATTTTTCAAGATAGAATTTTTTTAGATATGAGAACTCTCTCTCAGGAAGAATTAAACCATATCGAAAGGGCACTGCAATCATTCTGTGAGAAGGATTATGGAGAGAAAGAACATGCATAATGTAATCGTAGGGACAGCAGGACATGTGGACCATGGGAAAACCTGCCTTATTAAAGCTCTTACGGGCATTGAAACGGATCGGCTAAAGGAAGAAAAGAAAAGGGGTATCACCATCGAACTAGGTTTTGCGGATATGCAGGACACGGGGGAACAGCACATTGGAATTATCGATGTACCCGGTCATGAAAAGTTTGTAAAAAACATGTTGGCAGGCATCGGGGGAATCGATATGGTTTTGCTGGTGATTGCAGGGGATGAAGGAATTATGCCTCAAACAGTTGAGCATTTTGAAATTTTAAAGATGTTGGATATTCAGAAGGGTATCGTGGTGCTTACCAAGGCAGATCTGGTGGAAGAAGAGTGGCTGGAAGTGGTAAAGGAAGATGTGAAAGAACATTTGAAGGGTACTTTTCTGGAGAATGCGCCTATGGTTGAGGTTTCCTCTTTTTCCGGTCATAATATGGATGCTTTAAAAAATTTAATCTGTGAAATGGCGAAGGAATGTGGGGAAAGGAAAATAGACTCTGCCTTATTTAGACTCCCCATAGATCGGGTGTTCACCATAGACGGATTTGGAACCGTGGTGACGGGTACCCTTACAGAGGGTTCGGTAAAAGTAGGAGATGAGATAGAGATTTATCCGGAAAGAAAGACGGCTAAGGTAAGAAATTTGCAGGTGCACGGCAATATGGTGCAAACTGCTTTAGCCGGTCAAAGAACCGCAGTTAATTTGGTTAACATAAAAAAAGAAGAATTGAACAGAGGAGATGTGCTTGCCGCAAAGGGTTCCATGGAAAAAACCATGATGCTGGATGTTAAGGTGCGATTATTTCGCGATAGCCCTAGAACACTGAAAAACGGTGATCGCCTCCACCTTTACTACGGATCTGCAGAAACCTTGTGCAAAGCCATTCTTTTGGATCGGGAGGTTCTTGAAAGCGGTGAAAGTGCCTATGCTCAGTTGAGGATGGAAAAAGAAATTTCCGTTAAAAAAGGAGATCGATTTATTTTACGTTTTTACTCTCCGGTGGAAACCCTAGGGGGAGGAATTGTTTTGGATGCCAGCCCCAGCAAACATAAAAGATATCAGGATAAGGTTTTGGAGGGCTTCAATGTAAAGGAGGAAGACACTCCCGAAGCCATTCTTTTACAAGTGATAAAGGAGGAAAGTAAAAATTTCCTTACTCTCAAAGAATATGCCGTGAAGTTGGGATGGACAGAGGAATACGCAGGGGACATAGTGAAAACCATAGCCTCCAATCAGGAAATTCAAGGGCTATCTCCCCAGCTTTTCGTCCACAAAGAATTTTTATCTGCATTAACAGAAAAAGTAGAAGGGTTGCTTGAGCAATTTCATCAGGAAAATCCTCTCAATAACGGCATGGTCAAGGAAGAATTTCGTAAAAAACTTTCTGATAAAATTTTTATTAAAGATGGTAAAATTATTGAATTATTAGTTAATGCCCTTTCGGAACAAGGCACCTTACGAGATGAAGGAAATCTCATCACCTCTGCTTCATTTACCATTCAATTTACAGAAGAGCAGGTTAAAATTAAAGACCGATTGGAGAAGATATACCTTAAGGCAGGGTATGAAATCCCTGAAGTGGATGAGGTGATTAGCCGGGAGAAGGACAAAAAAATTGCAAGACAGATGATTGAAGTGTTGGCAAGTCAAGGGACTTTGTATAAACTGAATTATCAGTTTTTTATGCATAAGGATTATTGGGAAAAGGTTTTGGATATAGTTTTAGATGCCCTTGAAAAGCAGGGGAGCATTACCCTGGCAGAGTATCGAGATTTGCTTGGGACTTCCAGAAAATATGCTATGATGATTTTAGATCACCTTGACGAGAAAAAGGTTACCCAAAAAGTTGGAGACTCCAGGGTTCTTATGAATAAAAAGTAACAAATATCTGATAAAGAAGCATATTAACTTGAACCTGAACAAAACGCGGAAGTATTGATTTTATCATAATAAAATGAGTTGAATACATGTTAAATTGACGAACAAAATGAGAGGAAGCAAGCAAAATGGATTTTAAACAGATAGAGGCCTTTGCCAACGTAGTGAAATATAAGAGCTTTTCAAAAGCGGCAGATGCTTGCTTTCTTACGCAGCCTACCATCAGTGCCCATATCAGCACCTTGGAAAAAGAGATGAATATCAAACTCATTGATCGGAGTGTAAAGGATGTCAAGCCTACGAAACAAGGAGAACTGTTTTACAGGTTTGCAGTAGATATGCTAAATACTAGGGAAAAAGCCACACAATCCCTGAGAGAATTTGAAAGCAATGTGCAAGGCATTTTGGAAATTCAGGCATCCGCTATTCCTGCCCAATATCTTGTACCTGAATTGCTGGTAGGATTCAGCAAATTATACCCTAAAGTAAAGTATTATATGGAACAATCCGATAGCCAAAGGGTGGCAGAAGATATCATAGATAACAAAGGGGAGATTGGGTTTACAGGGAGCAAAAGTAGTGGGAAGTTGGAATACGTACCATTAATGAGGGATTCTGTGGTTTTGATTACTCCTAATAACGAAAAATTCCGTTCTATACAGCGAAAGACCATTTCCGTTGAAGAATTTATCTCTGAGCCAATGCTTTTTCGAGAAAAGGGCTCCGGTACTCGAAAGGAATTTGAAGAAAAAATTGAAGAGTTGGGGTATTCCTCCAAGGATTTAAACGTCATTGCCAGAATCAATAGTATGGAAACCATTAAGCAGGCAGTCTCCCAGGGGATGGGTGTCTCCACAGTATCAAAGATCGCTGTAAACCCGGATCCCCATAAAAATCCATTTTTGGTATTTGAACTTGAAGGCTTTCAGTTGGATCGCAGTTTTTATTTGGCCTACAATCCTAAAATCACTCTTTCCCCCGTGGCGGAGGTATTTAAAAATTTTGTAATAAATTTTTTTAAAAATTAAAATAGATCTAACGCAAGTGCTTCTCAATCAGATCCATAAAGGTTTCCACATATTCCATTTTGGTAAAGATGGCTCTGGCCGCAGTGTTGTTGCCTCCGCCCTTTCCTTGATAGATCTCTGCGTTTTCTCGGACTAGCTTGCCACAATCAGGACTGCCTTGGGAAAAGAGCATTACGGTGTTGTCCTGCTGACTTACCAGAAGAAAGAGGGCATTATGTTGTGAGGAAACTTTTCGCCCTAAGGTCTGTAAGTCCTCCAAGGAAAAATAAGTATAAGTTTTTCGTATGATAGGGGTTGAATCAGACTTTTGTTTTTTCGTAGCTTGCTTTTGATCATGAACAGCATGAACTTTAGGCTTTTGTTCTAAGGAATGAGTTCTATGTTCTTGTGGGTTAATCCTGTGCTTTTGAGAGTTCAATGCCTGACCTTGAGCGTTCATGGTCGAATCTTGGGAGTTGATTAATTGCGTAAGCTCTTCTTCTGCCTTAACCAATAAAACCTTCTTTATTTCAAATAAATTTTTACGAACTTGGGCATTCTTATCTTCCTGCAATTTGATTTTATCTAATAATTCAAAGGGTTGTGCTGAATACTTTTTACATATTTGGTTAACTATTTCATTTTTAGTTCTGAAATCAAAATATGCTTCTTTTCCTGCTTTAAAATAAATTCGGCTCATTCCCTTGTAATTTTCTGTTTTGATAATTTTTATAAGCCCTACTTGACCGGCGGTATGGGGGTGTGTTCCACAGCAAGCTACGCAATCTGAAGGATTATTTATGTCACCTACACTCACAATGGTAATATCACGGTCTATATTTACAGGTTTTCTCAAAGGCAAATCCCTGGTTTCCTCTTTGGTAGCATAATGCCGAATAGTGGTAGGAGCATTGGACCAAATCACTTCATTGGCTGCCAACTCAGCATCCATGGCTTGCTCCCAAGTAATCCCGGGAATATCCATGTCGATGGTCATGTAATCTTCGCCCATGTGAAATCCTCGATTGATGGCTCCCAGTTGAGAAAAAAAGATTCCGGACAAAATATGTTCTCCACAATGTCTTTGCATATGATAAAAACGACGGTTCCAATCTAAGCATAAGTGCACTGTTTGTCCCAATGTAAACTTATCTTCAGGGACAGGATCTACCACGTGATAAATAATTCCTTCCTTCTCATACACATCCTTCACCTCTATTCCCTCTATGGTGCCTAAATCGCATGGCTGACCGCCTCCCGTAGGAAAGAAAATAGTTTGGTTAAGGATAAGAATGAGGTTTTCTTTTTCAGTTTGAATATCTAAAATTTTAGAGGAGTATTCCTTTAAATACACATCATTTGCATATAGTTTTACTGTTTTCATAAAAGTTACACCTTTCTTTTATTATAGTATTTAGTTAAAAATAATCATCATGAATTAATTGAATTAAGTTATATTTAAAACCCTAATTAAATTTTTATTAATAAAATATAATCTATATTATCTTTTTAAATGTTTAATTTTGCAATAAATAAAAATATTTAATAGTATACCATTGTTTATTAGTTTGTTGTATAATTATTTTACCTGTCACATATAATGTTTCATCATAAAAAACTCAGTTAAAAGGTTCTCCATTATTTATAATGGAAAAAGACTAGGGTAAAAAAGAGGTAAATACGATGAGACGCAAAACAAATGTAAGATATAAATTGGATATTTTTAAAAATAAAAAGCAAACCTTCATGACGGGTGTTATATTGCTGGCAATAGCTTTAGCCATCAGCACCATGGTAAATTATGAGAGGGTATGGGAAACAGTAAGCTCTGTGTTTCAGTTGGATGATTCCAATTACACCATGGTGATAGATGCAGGACATGGGGGAGGTGACGGAGGGGCGGTGGCAAAGAACGGAACCTCCGAAAAGGATATTAACTTGGCTATTTCGTTAAAGCTGAAGGAATTGGCAGAGAAGGACGGTTGGAAGGTGGTACTCACCAGAGATGGGGATTACAGCGTTGCCAGAGATGCAAGCTCCGGGGAAAATGGGCAGAAAAAAACCATAAGGGCTACTAAGACGGAAGATTTAGTGGCTAGAAAAGAAATAATAGATAAAGAAAAACCTCGCTTTACTGTGAGCATTCATTTAAATAGCTTTAGACAGGATAGAAAGGTTAGAGGTGCTCAAACTTTTTATACCAAGGGAGGTACGGATCAGGAGCTCATTGAAGAAAGTAAAAAACTAGCCGAGTCTATTCAAAATACCTTAATTGCAGGTATGAATGATGGAACCAATAGAATTGCTATGGGGAAAAAGGATGTATTTTTGTTAAAGAATCCCACATCTCCAATGGTTATAGTGGAATGCGGTTTCCTATCTAATGACGAGGAAGCTATTTTGCTTAACCAGGAAGACTATCAAGGGCGATTGGCACAATATATCTATAAGGGAATCATAGAATATTCAGGAAAAATGCCGGAAGAACCCTTGGAAATTTTAGACAGTGTTAGTTAAACAAAGCCTTGTTTAGAAATTGTCAACAAAAGGGACAAGCTGTGGATAAATATAGGATTGACAAATAAATAAATTTATGAAATTATTGAAATATGAACGTATATTTGAATAATACTTATCCACAAGCAACCTTGGATAACTTTTGGAAAACCTTAAGAAATATAGAAATTACAATGTATATGCTATAAAAAGTACGAGGGAAAAAGGTATAAAAATGTTAAAGGAAAAAATATTTTATAAGGACAGTTTACCCATTAATATTACCACGGCTCATATTAAGGAATACCCTATCCATTTCCATGACGATATAGAAATCGCATATGTACTCAGTGGCTCTTTAACTTTGAAAAATGGTTACTATAGTTTTGATTTAAAAACTGGAGATGTGTTTATTATTAATGACCGAGAAATACATAGCTTTACTTGTGATGGAAATCAAAATACCGTAATGCTAATACAGCTTAATATGCATTTTTTTTCTAAGTACTATAATAATTTCAAAAATTGCTTTTTTGTAACGGACTTAGATGACAAAGATCAAGCCATGGAAATCCTTAGAGAATATCTATGCAAAATTATGGTATTAGCTATAGAAAAGGGGAGGCATTATGAGGATCAAATCATAGAATACGTTCATAATGTGATTGATCTTTTGATGTCAGACTTTCAATATTTTGCCATGGAAAATGGAAAATTTATTAATGAAGCTAAAAATAAAGGCAATAAAATTTTAGCGGGAAGAATGAACCGTATAACGGACTATATGTATGAAAATTATTATCGCCGCCTTACCCTCAATGAAATTGCTGAAAGGGAACACCTGAGCATTTTTTACCTTTCCCACGTTATAAAAACGGCTTCGGGTCTTAGTTTTCAAGAGCTGCTAAGTTTTATACGGGTGGAAGAATCGGAGAAACTTTTGTTAGGAACCTCAAAAAAAATTGGCATTATATCAGAAGAGTGCGGTTTTTCTGCGGTCAGGTATTATATCAAATATTTTATCAAATGGTTTGGTCTTCATCCGGAAGAGTATAGGAGGATTTATACGGGCAAGGTGTTTAGCCGTGAAACCTCTGCGGATATTACTTTGGCAAAGCCTCAGACCATAAAAAATCTTATTAAGAAAAACAATGTGGAATTATCTGGGGAATTGGCAGATAATGAATTCATTTCTCATCAAGTTATATATTTAAGCTATGAAGACTTTTTGGGCAAAACCAAAATGTATCAACCAAATCTTTTTGAGGTATTACATAATGATTCCTTTAAGCCTGCTACCCTATTATTTGAAATTTTTAGAGATTTACAAGAACCCCTTATTATCTTAGGTGAAAATTACATTCTTTCAGGATCTTTAGACAAATCCATAGGTCAGCCCAATTGTTTGAATTTTTTGATCTATAATGTCAATGAGGAAATGCAAGAAATTTTCGAAAACAAAACTTTAAAAACTGTCTTTGGAAGTGTCAAACGAATGAATCATGTTGTAAAGCTTTTAATTAAAGTTGGTGGAATTAAAGGTAACTTAAAGATAACAAAAATTTCTTTGACGAAAAAAAACATTATTAATAGTTATATGCTTGAGCTTTTCAAAAATAATGAAATAAGGCAATCTTTAGTGACAAAATGGAGTACAAATCCTGAAGTTACCGTCACACGTATGACGGTAACGGATACCCTTAGCTTGCATCTAAATCTGGAAGGTCTATCCGGTCAACTGATTCTCATAGACCGATTACTATAATACAACTAAGCAAACTAATACATTTTTTCAGCAAGTACATAATTGAATATTCAGAATTCTTTTGTTATGCTTATTTCATGATAAGTTCTAAACATTAAAGGAAAAGGAGAATATTATGAGACTATTATTAATTGGAGTTGGTGGGGTCGGAACATCTGCTGCTCAAATTATAAAGGCGGCAGGGGAAAATGGTAAATGGTTGGAAAAAATGGTACTGACCGACTATAATCTTGAGAGAGCCCAAGAAGTTGCAAAGGATTTAAACGATCCTAGGTTTATTGCAGATTCAGTTAATGCAAAGGATCCCGAAAGCATTAAAGCATTGGTAAAGAAATATGACATTACTTACATAATGAATGCGGTGGATCCTATCTTTAACGAGACAATTTTTGATACTGCCTTTGAGTGTGGTGTTGGTTATATTGATTGCGCTATGACCCTCTCCACCAGACATCCTGAAAAGCCTTATGAGCTTTGCGGCGTCAAACTAGGGGACTATCAGTTTGCAAAGGCTGAAGAGTGGAAGAACAAGGGAATCATGGCTATCGTAGGGTCCGGTGTAGAGCCCGGTATGGCCGATGTTTTCGCCAAATATGCAGCTAAGCACTTATTTGACACCATCGACGAGGTCAATGTAAGAGATGGAGATAACTATACCAATCCTGAGTCAGACAGCCCATTTGGATTCTCCATTTGGACCACCATAGAAGAGTGCTTGAATCCTCCTATTATCTATGAAAAGGGAAAAGGCTGGTTTACCACGGAAAGCTTTTCAGAGCCTGAGATTTTCGATTTCCCCGGTGGCGTAGGTCCTGTTGAAGTAATCAATATTGAGCATGAAGAAGTTTTGTTGGTTCCCAGATATATCGATTGCAACAGAGTTACCTTTAAGTTTGGTGTCCCAAGAGAGACGAGACAGCTGTTAAAGAATTTAGAAACTCTTGGCATGGATAGCATGGAAAGAAAAATTAAGGTAGGAGATACAGAAATAGCACCCAGAGATTTCTTAGTAAAGGTTGCACCCAACCCATTGGAGTCCAGCAAAACCATGATTGGTAAAGGCTGTGCAGGTACTTGGGTAACCGGTACAAAGGACGGCATGAGAAGGTCTACTTATCTATATCAAGTTTCAGACAATCAAGAATGTATGAAGAAATACGGAACCTCCTCTGTAGTTGCACAGACGGCTATGGGACCTGTCATCATGTTAGACCTAGTGGCAAATGGCATCTGGAAGGAAGCCGGAGTAAACGGACCTGAATTCTTTGATCCCGATCCATTCGTAGAAAGAATGGCTATGTACGGATTCCCTCCCGGAATACAAGAGAAGGATTCGGAATATGCTACTTACTTAGAAAATAAAGCATTTATGGATGCCTTAAAAAAATAATAATTTCTTTACTTCTTTCATTACTCCGGTCATTACCCATCAGGGCTCTGACCGGAGATTTTTTTTCGCCGGGTTCAATATACCGGTGAATGATAGCTTTTATAGTACATTGGAAATGAAGTATTATATCCAATTATGCTTCTATGAACCAATTATTTAATTTTTCATATAATAAATATATTACTTCGGTACTTTACTCAAGTGCCAAAGCAATACAAAATAATGGTTTTTCATAGAAAGGATATAGTATGGCAATTAAAATTTTTGTTGATCAGGGTCATAACCCAATGAATCCAAATGCAGGAGCAGAAGCTAATGGTCTTAGGGAGCAAGATATTAACTATGAAGTTGGTGTAAGATTGGCAGCATTACTTAGAGCAAATCCTAATTTTGAAGTGAGGTTATCCAGAAATTCACCGCAAGAGCAATTGGGTAACAGCAATACTACCAGTTTGCAGACCAGAGTTTACGAGGCAAATACATGGGGGGCAGACTTTTTTATCAGCTTGCATTGCAACGCTAGCACCAATACCTCTGCAAGCGGCAGTGAGGCATATGTTTACAGTAAAACAAGCCCCGCATATAACATGGGTCAGGATATACTAGTGGGACTCAACAATGCTACAGGCTTGCAGAACAGAGGAGTTTTCATCAATACAAGCTTGTATGTTCTGAGAGCAACTCAAATGCCTGCAGTATTAGTAGAAATGGGATATTTGACCAACAAAGGAGATGCATATTTACTTTCCACAGATCCTCAGAGCTTTGCAGTAGGCATTTATAACGGGATCCTTCAGTACTATGGGCTTAAGTAAACAAGAATATTCCCATAGAAGCCAACACTTATTCCCAATCCTTCAATAATATCAGCATTATAAGGTAAAAACTTAAAAGGACTAATTAGATTTTATTCTAAATAGTCCTTTTAACCAATTTGATTTTTTTAAATTTATTATACTATTTAAAGAAAAAATGATGTTTTTTTAATGTCTCATTTACTCAAAAAGCTCTACAGTCTTTTTCATAATCTCTGAAATCGGCAAGCTCTGTGGACAATGTCCTTCGCAGGCCTTACATTCGGTGCATGCAGAAGCTCTCTTTCCCTCCGGCAACCATGTGAAGTAGTCGTTTTTCACCTTGGGGTTTTTATTAAATAAGAACCAATCGTTGTAGTACTGAATAGCGGTAGGAATGTTAATTTTTGCAGCACAGGGCATACAATATTTACATGCAGTACAGGAATATTGTGTCAGCTTGTTATACTCCTCACCTGCACTTTTGATAATTTCTTGTTCCTCTGAAGTCAAGGAATTAGCATCAGCCTCAGATAAAATTTTTAAGTTTTCTTCGAGCTGGCTTTGATTATTCATTCCGCTTAGGATCGTAAGTACCTCAGGGAAATCCGATACCCAACGGAGAGCCCACTCCGCGGGGGTTCTTTTAATAGGTGCACTATCCCAAAGCTGTGCAACGGATTCCGGTAAGACGTCCGTGATTCGTCCGCCTTTTAGTGGCTCCATAACTATTACCGGAATGCCCTTGGAGGCGGCAAGCTTTAATCCTTTAACTCCTGCTTGGAAATTGGCATCCATATAGTTTAATTGAATTTGGCAAAAATCCCAGGGGTAAGCATCGATAATTTCTTCGAATAGGGGATATTCGTCATGAAAGGAAAATCCTATATATTTAATTTTCCCCAGCGCTCTCTGTTTTTCTAAATATTCTAAGGTGTTATATTTTTTTGCAATATTCCATATAGAACTTGTTAAATTATGCACTAAGTACATATCAATGCAATCCACGTCCAATCGCTGAAATTGCTCCTCAAAGACTTTTTCTATACCCCCGTCTTCTTCCTTGGCGAGCCAAACGGGTAATTTATCTGCTAACCAAACTTTTTCCCTATACCCATCCTTCAAGGCTTTCCCTGTCACCACTTCGCTGTTGCCACCATGATACATATATGCTGTATCAACGTAATTCACACCTTGGTCAATGGCAGAGCGAATCATTTTAATGGCTTCCTCTTCATTTATTTTACTGTCGTCTCCATCTATAGTAGGCAGCCTCATGGTGCCAAACCCTAAAAGAGAAATGTCTTTTCCTGCTTTTTTAAATTCCCTGTATTTCATAAGTGTCCTCCCAAATTGGTATATTATCTGATAGAATCATAACATACTTTATAATAGAAAAAAAGTTAATAATATAAAAATTACAAGAAAAACATAGTAAATATATTAGGCAAAAAACTTGAAAAAAAAAGATTAAGTATTGACAGAAAATCAGAATTCCAATATAGTCAAAATAGTTTAAAACTTTGGTTATTCAGTGGGGCGAAATAGAGGAGACTGAAACGATGGACATAAAAATGCAAAATATAGAAAGTAAATTAAATGAATTTGCCGAAAAGGCTTTGGTGAATTACGATTTGCCAGGTTTGGGAATCGGAGTGTCTCTTGGAGATTATTCCTACGCAAAAACTGTGGGGTATAAGGATTACCCTAACAAGGAACCGCTAAAAGTGGATGATGTTTTTCACATGGCTTCCGTCACCAAGCTCTTGGTGGGTACGTCCATATTACAGTTGGAAGAGCAGGGTCGTTTGGCCATAGATGAGAAATTGGAAACCTACCTACCCCACTTTACCATGGCTGACCATAGATATAAAGAAATTACTTTAAAGGATTTACTCAGTCATACTTCCGGGATGCCGGATGTGAATGATTATGGATGGGATCATCCTGAGACGGATGAAGGGGCATTGGAACGGTATGTCTTGTCTGAAGAAGTACGAGGGGCACACCTGTTATGGGCCCCCGGTAGCGGAAAATTTGCCTATAGCAATATGGCTTATGAAATATTAGGTTATGTCATTGCAAAGGTTTCGGGGATGCCTTTTGAGGACTACGTTCACAGCCATATCTTTTTACCCTTACAGATGACCAATTCCTCTTTGCTTACTTTCCAAAGAAGTCCGGAAGTGCTTTGTACCCCTCATGGGAAGGATGAAAACAAGCGGATTGTCAGGGAACCCTTTTTTCCATACAATAGGGCTCACGGACCTAGCTCCACATTGACCTCTAATTTAATAGACTTAGAAAAGCTTGCCAGGGGAGTGTTACGGGTTTACCATAACCGAGAAAAGGGCAAAGATCCAGAGGGAACCCATGTCAATGAAGCATATTTACTTAAAGCTGACACCTTACAAAAGGCTTGGACGGAAATAGCAGAAGTTCCCAACAACGGAGAAAGAATTTGCCTCTCTTGGTTTAAGCGGCAGCAGGAAAACCTGAGCCTTTACGGGCACGAGGGTACAGATGATGGTTTTCGGGCAAGCTTTTGGATTTGCCCCCAACTAAATATGCATATTGCTGTGGTATCCAACATTTCAAATGGACAAGTGAAAAAAATCAATAAACAGGTTTTAGGGAAAATTTTAAAGGATTAATCCTCTGTGCCTCGGAGAGTTGCCGAAACGAACTCCTCAAAATCTTCATATTCGCTTTGAATAAATTCATAGATCATAGGTTCTTTAAACTGATATTTACTTACAGGTATGAGCTGCTTGCCAATTTCACTGGCATCCAAAAGATCTTCTATATAGAAGATGGAATGGGTGCTGTAGGCAGTTACGATCAGTTGAAAAAAATTACTGATGTAGTAAATGCAGTAGAGATCGTCGTTTAAACGGTATTCGCTAGCGCCAACGTGAAGGTTATTTTCTTTAAACTGAATAAAAAGAAATCCATCTGCGTGTTCTGTTACAATGGCTTTAGGGGCAATTTTGCGAAATTTTTCAACAAAGGAAGAGCTTTGAGCCTGATCATATTCGTGGTTGAAATCTATAATGTCATAAGTGGTTACATATTCGGACTTGGACATGATCATAGCAGCTTCTACCATTGTAATTTTAAAGGAAGAAAGTACCTTGCAATAGTTAATTTTGAAGGATTTGCTCAATTTTATTTCGGAAACTACAACCCGGAAATTGTCATCATGCTCTATCAAGGACTCACAAAGATAAGAAGCTTTACCGTTTTCATAAAATCTTTCGATTGAGTTTTTACACATCTCTGATTTTTTTAAGCTTCTATATTCATCGGTTTTTGCTAATCGATTTACTAAAAAATTCATTCCTTCTTCATCATGAGCAAAGGCTCTCATAAGGAAATAATTAATAGCTTGATTTTGATTTAAAATACGGGTGCAGCCTTTTTTTAGTATTCTAAAGAGTTCTTTTTCCGTCAGATTTGGCAAGGGGCTTTCCTCCAATAAAAATTGGTACTCCGAAAATAGGTCATCCGGCAACTGACCCGGTCTCCCATTTTTTTCCCCATAATGGCATATAAAAACACGTGCTTCGTGTTCCTTGATTCTTACTTTATTAGCGCCTAGCCCACCTAAAAGAGAGTTTTCCAATTCTGTGAGTATTTTGTAATCATTGCCTCGAAAGCTTTTATAAGTATCTAAGACCTTATCTTCAGGATCAAAATAAAAAAATTGATGAAGATCTTGAATGTTCGTCCATTGCCCCGCATAGTTGGGTTCTGTCATTTCCTTCCAATGGATATACACTACCATGGCTCCCATAAGGCGTGTATCTGTAACATATGCAGATATAAATTTATGCTTTATTTTTGACCACTCGGGTGCGCCTCCCATAATCACTGCAAATTGATTCTCCTCCAAAGTGTACCCCTTTCTTATACTTATATTACTCCGGAAAATATATAGACATCTAATCTCAAGACCAATGAATCCATCAATAGCTTGCTTTTCAGATTACTTTACTGTGTATACGTTAACCATTATACATGAAAAAAATTCTATTGACAATTGTTTAATATAGATTATAATGGGTATGTTAACAATATGCACTTTAAAGAGTGAAAAATTTACAATTGAATATATCTTATCAAGAGAGGCAGAGGGAATAGGCCCTGTGAAGCCCAGCAACCTAGAGAAATCTAAGGTGCTAAATCCTACAGAATTTTTCTGAAAGATGAGAGGAAAAAATATTAAATCTCTTCTCAGGAAGGGAATTTTTTTTAAGGAAGAAGAAAAGGAGAAAGCAATGAAAAGATTATTTACTTCAGAATCAGTAACAGAAGGTCATCCTGATAAAATATGCGACCAAATTTCTGATTCCATTTTAGATGCAATTATGGCTCAGGATCCTCAGGGAAGAGTAGCTGCAGAATCTACAGTCACCACAGGGTTGGCTCTGGTTGTGGGAGAAATCTCCACATCCTGTTATGTGGACATCCCCAGTTTGGTAAGAAGGGTAATCTGTGAGATCGGTTATACAAAAGGGGAATACGGTTATGATGGCAATACCTGTGCCGTAATGACAGCCATAGACGAACAATCAGGGGACATAGCCATGGGAGTAGATAAGGCTTTGGAATACAAAGAAGGCTCCATGGATGATAGCTATGAAACAACCGGTGCAGGAGATCAGGGAATCATGTTTGGATTTGCATGTAATGAAACCCCTGAGTTGATGCCTATGCCTATTGCTTTAGCTCATAAATTAGCAAAAAAACTTACTGATGTAAGAAAAGAAGGAAAGCTTACTTATTTGAGACCCGACGGAAAAACTCAAGTAACTGTAGAGTATGACGGTCCAAAGGTGGTTCGTGTGGACACGGTTTTGATTTCTACCCAGCATGACCCGGATGTTACCCAAGAACAAATTAAGAATGATTTGATTGAGCACGTAATAAAACCAATCGTTCCTGCGGAGCTTTTGGATGCTGAGACAAAATACTACGTGAACCCAACAGGCAGATTTGTTATTGGAGGACCTAACGGCGACTCCGGTTTGACAGGCAGAAAGATTATCGTAGATACTTATGGCGGATACTCTAGACATGGAGGCGGTGCATTTTCAGGTAAAGATCCTACAAAGGTGGATAGATCAGCAGCTTATGCAGCCAGATATGCAGCCAAAAATATCGTAGCCGCAGGTTTGGCAGACAAGTGTGAAATTGAGCTTGCTTATGCCATAGGAATCGCCCAACCCGTTTCCATTTTAGTAGAGACCTTTGGAACAGGAAAAATCGGAGATGATAAATTGTCAGAATTGGTTAAAAAACACTTCGATTTGAGACCTGCTGCCATTATTAAGGACTTAGACTTGAGAAGACCTATCTACAGACAAATTGCAGCATATGGACACTTCGGAAGAACAGATTTAGACTTACCATGGGAAAAGACGGACAAAGCTGAAATACTTAAGAAGGATGCACAAACGCTATAATAATCGTCATATACTATCTTAAGCAGAACAAAATCCGCTTTTGTTGACCAAAGGCGGATTTTATATAACATATCATCGTAAACTCCGCTTTAAGGTTCGGAGTAATCGCACAAAGAGGTGAAAGAATGGGTTTAAAAGTCGCAAAATTTGGCGGAAGCTCAGTTGCTGATGCCATACAATTAAGAAAAGTGAAAGCCATCATAGAGAGTGATCCTGAAAGAAGAATCGTAGTGGTGTCTGCCCCCGGTAAACGATACAGTGACGATAATAAGATTACGGATCTATTATATCTTTGCAAGACACATTTGGAGCATAACATTACTTATGAGCAAGTTTTTCAGGTAATCTGCGATCGATACAGAGCGATAGAGTTAAATTTAGGGGTGAACGTTAACCTGGAAAAAGAGTTGGAATTAATCAATGAAAATTTAAAAAATGGAGCGAGCGTAGATTATATAGCTAGCAGAGGGGAATACCTCAATGCCATTATTACTGCTGCATTTCTTGGTTTTGATTTTGTAGATACAGCGGGTTTGATTCAGTTTGATGCAAAAGGACGATTCCTCAATGAGGAAACAAATATGGCTTTGGCGGCTGAAATCTCAAAGCATGACAATGTAGTATTCCCAGGATTTTATGGCAGTTACCCAGACGGAAAGATAAAGACCTTCTCCAGAGGGGGATCGGATATTACCGGTGCATTGGTGGCCAGGGCAGCTAAGGCGGATGTCTATGAAAACTGGACGGATGTTTCAGGCTTTTTAATGGCAGATCCCAGAATTATAAAAAATCCTCGTCCCATCAGCACTATTTCCTACAAGGAGCTACGAGAACTTTCCTATATGGGTGCATCGGTTTTACATGAGGATGCCATTTATCCGGCCAGGTCTGAGGATATTCCCATCATCATTAAAAATACCAATGAACCGGAGCATCCCGGCACCATCATTACAGCGGAAGCAAAGCTCAGTGATGATAATATAATCACTGGCATTGCCGGGAACAAGGATTTCACCGTAATTGCCATCTATAAGAACATGATGAGTTCTGAAAAGGGATTTATCAAGAGAATTCTCTCAATTTTAGAGGACTACGATGTTCAAGTGGAGCATTTGCCTAGCGGAATTGATACCATTTCTCTGGTCATTTCCAATAAACTGATGAACGGCCATTTAGACGATATTGTGGATGATTTTGAAAGAAAGCTTCATGTGGACAATATCGAAATCTTTAGAGATATAGCACTTATAGCTACGGTAGGATGCGGAATGGCCAGCAGACCGGGAGTTAGTGCCACCTTATTTACAGCCCTCTATGAGGCAGGTGTAAACATCAGGATGATCGACCAAGGCTCTAGCGAGATGAACATCATCGTAGGTGTGGAAAATAAAGATTTTGAAAAAGCCATCAAAGCCATTTACAATGGGTTTGTGGAATGATAAGTTTAAGTATATGAAATAAAGTCTGTTAATTACTTTTTAATATATAAACGTTTTGTAAGCTAAATCAGCACCACCCGTCGGAGGAGTGGTGCTGATTTTAAATCAATTAAAAATTAAGTGCTTAATTATTCAAAAGTGACTTATATTATTTAAAATAATAGATTAGCACTCAACTTTATCTCATCAGGGTTAAAGCTATTATAAAAAGATTTTTTCTAAAACCTTATAATTTGTATAATCTAAAACTGTAACATCATTTTTTGTGAAAAAGTATAATTTCTGACCAATATAACAAAACCGATTGTTATAACCGTAGCTGCCCCCATATATATCTGCCATAGTGGTGAAGCCGTTATTTGCATCCACTTTTACCACGGTTCCTCCGCTAAAGGCATTTGCGTTATTTTCCATGGGGAAGGCGAAAATTCCTTTTTCGGAATCCACCATGATGCTTCGAGGATTGTGGCTCGCTTCACTCCATGTATTCCGATATACCTTTACGAACAATTCCTTTGGATTCTTCTTATCAGAGATATCGAATAAACTGAGTTTAAAACCGGCATCCCGAACTTGACCGGAAGAGGTAAAGCCACCTTTTCCATCCTCCACAAAGAATTCTTCCGTGTGCCGTCCAAAACCGATTAAATACTTGTCGCCCATGGGATGCAGGTATTGGCTGAATCCGGGAATTTTAAGCTCTGCAGTTTTAATAGGGGATTTTGGATTGGAAAGATCTATGATAAATAAAGGATCCACTTGACGGAAGGTGACCATATAGGCCATGTCTCCCATAAATCTTACGGAATAAATTTCTTCCCCAACTGCAAGCCCTTGGATTTTGCCAACAGGAAACATGGAATTTATATCTATAACAGTAATACCATTGCCCCCTGTAGAGTCTCCCGTGGCAATTCTGAAGTAACCTCCATATTCATCCATGGAATATTGATTTAGCACATGCCCGTTCACGGTGCAGGAGCCAGAAAAATTCAATGTAGTACCTTTCACGGCAAATCTAAAGATATCAGTCTGCATGGAAGTATAATCCCTGTAATTCGGTTTAACCACATAGAGAGAATTCTGACTCATGTAAATGGTTTCACCAGAACCTAAATAAGCTTGCGGAGTACAATTTTCATCTTTGGTTACGTCGAAAGCCCCCACCAGCATGTATTGAGTGTCTCGGCTGTCAGGAAAGTAATAGATGTCTTTTGCAGGAACTGTAAGGAGTTCCTTGGAAGTTTTTGTATCCTTGTAGGTGGGTAGAATTTCAGTTGCCTCAACTTTTCCCCATGGGATAGGATTGATCCATTTGTTAGTAATAAAATAAACTGTATTTCCCATCAATCTTGTAGAGATAGAATCCCCTTCCACCTCAATCACTCTCTCCTCTCGAGGATTGGTTTTGTCTGTTATATCGTAAATGGTAAAAGTGGTGTAATTCTTTCCCATTGGATAGGGATAAATGCTTGGGGCGATGCTCTTTTTCATGGTGGTATCTTCTACGGATAAAGGCATGATAGACATATTGCTTCGAGTACCAATCAAGATCATCTTATCCTTTACTATATACAAATCCCTGTAAGACATGTCCTCAGGGCTAGATAAGTTTAAAGTGCAGATTTTTTTCGTGCTATTCTGTGTATCCACTATATGCATAAAATTATTTGATATATAGTAAATATAGCGCCCGTCTGTTTTCAAAACATCTGCTTCATCGATGCCTTTTACTTGTGAATTGGTTGAGGAATAATCTTTCTTAGTGCTTTCTGACATATCTGCTGATGAAACATTAGATGACCCTGTAGACATAGGTGCAGAGTTCTCCATAGCTATATCTTTAGTAAGGAATAGCCCTTGATTTCCCATTTCTCCACTGAAGTTGGCATTCATTATTATTCCCATTTGATTAAATGCTGTTAGAAGGTCTTGATAATTTTTTATGGATAAAAGCTTATCTTTTGAAGAAAAATTGCCTTGAACTTTACTATAGGTAATCTCTTCAATTTTTTTCCCTTGTTGAAGAATGGTCAATATTTGATCTCCCCTTGGAAGGCTATTGCTTTCACCATAGTTGAGCATAATTCCATAGGATACTGAGCTGAAAGAAAATAAGGCAATAAGTAAAAATAATAGAGTTTTTGTTGCCGATGATTTCGTAAACATATAAGCACCTCCGGGCTTCCATAGTTAGATTTTGTTTTACCAATAAGACTGAAATGAGAAAGAATTGGTTCCCATAAATTTTATTTTCTTATGTTAATCTTAAAATTCCTGTGCTATAATGTTAAGGCTAATGAATTTAGGGCTATAATAATGATAGAATTTTAGATGCAGGGCTAATTTATAGCGAAGGAAGGAAACCGAGCGTATGGGTCTTTTAGAGAAAATATTTGGAGATTTGAATGTTAAAGAAGTAAAAAAGGTTGAGAAAATTGCGGATAAAATAGAGCTTTTAGATGAGCAAATGCAGGGGTTATCCGATGAGGAGCTGCGGGCTAAAACTGATGAGTTTAAGAAAAGAATCCAAGAAGGAGAAACCTTGGACGATATATTGGTGGAAGCCTTTGCCGTATGTAGGGAAGCATCCTGGAGAAGCTTGGGTATGAAGCATTTTAAAGTACAGCTCATCGGAGGAATCGTGCTCCATCAAGGCAGAATTTCCGAGATGAAAACCGGGGAAGGTAAAACTCTGGTGGCAACCTTGGCAGCATACCTCAATGCTTTAGAGGGTAAAGGCGTTCACGTGGTCACCGTCAATGACTATTTGGCTAAGCGTGACATGGAGTGGATGGGAAAGCTCTACACCTTCTTGGGACTTACGGTGGGATGCGTCATACACGGAATCTCTCAGACGGAAAGAAAAGCATCTTACAATGCAGATATTACGTATGGAACCAACAATGAATTTGGCTTCGATTATCTGAGGGACAACATGATCATCTATAAGGAGGATATGACCCAAAGGCCTTTAAATTTTGCCATTGTAGACGAGGTGGACAGCATCCTCATCGACGAGGCTAGAACACCGCTAATCATCTCCGGTCAAGGGGAAAAATCTACTGATTTATATGGTATTGCAGATAAGTTTGTAAGAAAGTTTAGAATAGATGAAGACTTCACCATGGAAGAAAAGGACAAGACTGTTTCTCTGACTGAAGAAGGTGTGGCTAAATGTGAAGAATTTTTTAAGATAGAAAACTTTTCAGATCCGGAAAACATGGAAATCAACCACCATGTAATGCAGGCTCTCAAGGCCAATAACCTCATGAAGAGAGATGTGGACTACATCGTAAAGGATGATGAAATCGTCATAGTGGATGAGTTTACCGGCAGATTGATGTTTGGAAGAAGATATAGTGACGGACTACATCAGGCCATTGAAGCAAAAGAGAATCTAAACGTCAGACAGGAATCCAAAACCCTAGCTACCATCACCTTGCAAAACTATTTCAGAATGTATAATAAATTGGCAGGCATGACCGGTACGGCTAGAACGGAAGAACAGGAATTTAGAGATATTTACAATATGGACGTGGTGGAAATTCCCACAAATAAGCCCATTGCCAGAATCGACAAGGATGATTCCATCTACGGTACAGAAAAAGGTAAGTTTTCTGCCATTGCAGATCAAATACAGGAATGTCATCAGGTAGGGCAACCTGTATTGGTAGGTACCATTTCCATTGAGCGATCTGAAATAATCAGTGAAATATTAAAAAAACGAGGCATTAAGCATAAGGTTCTCAATGCAAAGCAGCATGAAAAGGAAGCGGAAATCGTTGCGGAAGCAGGTAGGCTGAACGCTGTTACCATAGCCACAAACATGGCTGGTCGTGGAACAGACATTATCCTGGGAGGAAATCCCGACTTTGAGGCAAAGCAGGAAATGAGAAAGCAAGGCTTTGATGAAAATGCCATTTCTTACGCTGCCAGCTTTATCCCCTTGGAGGATCCTGAGCTGATCAGAGCCAGAGAGCTTTATAATGAACTCCACCAGAAGTTTAAAGATGAGCGGGCCGATGAGCAAAAGAAGGTCATTGAGCTTGGAGGACTCCATATCATAGGTACTGAGCGTCATGAATCCAGACGTATCGACAATCAGCTGCGAGGACGTGCGGGACGTCAGGGAGACCCAGGCTCCACACAGTTTTTCATTTCCTTAGAGGATGAATTGATGAGGCTCTTTGGAGGAGATAGAATTCAGGGAATCGTAGGGAAATTGGGATTAAAAGAGGATGAACCCATTGAAGCAGGGTTATTGTCTAAATCCATAGAAAACGCGCAAAAGCGTGTAGAGGGTAGAAACTTTTCCATTCGAAAATACGTTTTGCAATATGATGATGTGATGAACAAGCAAAGAGAGATCATCTATAAGGAAAGACGAAGCGTATTGGAAGGGGAAGATCTGAGGTCTCACATTTTAGGCATGGCCAATGAACTCATCGACGAGTGCGTAGACCCTGTGGTGGTAGGCTCTAAATATGCAGAAGAGTGGGATTTGGAAGGTCTGGAAAATGATCTGAAAAAGATCTTTGTTAAATTTAAGGGTTTAAATTATGATGAGTCCCAAATAGAAGATCTCACGGTGGATCAACTGCGAGAGGATATCTATGAAGCCTTTGAAAAAGCGTATAAGGAAAAGGAAGAAGAAATCGGCGAGGAAAGAATGCGTGACATTGAGCGCATGATTTTAATCCGAGTAGTAGACAACAAGTGGATGGATCACATCGATAACATGGATCAGCTAAGGCATGGAATCGGGTTAAGAGCCTTGGGACAACAGGACCCCGCCATGGCTTATTCCGCCGAGGGTTTTGACATGTTTGAGCTGATGGTGAAATCCATCAAGGAAGATACGGTGAAATTCTGCTTTAACGCCACCATTCAAACCAACACTGAGCGTAAAAAGGTGATTGGCGATGGAAATGAAGTAAAAGCTGATTTTGGTGGGTTGAGTTCGGCTTCCTCCAACGAAGAGGTACCTGCTGCTGTGAAGGTTCCCGAAAGAGAACGCAAGCAGGAAACTGTGGTCAGAGTTGGGGAAAAGGTAGGTCGAAATGATCCATGTCCTTGCGGCTCAGGAAAAAAATACAAGAATTGTTGCGGAGCCAGCAAGGGTGAATAAAATGACCGTGGCATATGAAACATATACATCTTGTTAAATCTAAAAAAGGAGAAGAGTAAGAATGATAGAGTTAGATCAAATTAAATTTGAATTGCCTGAGGCAAAGAAGGTCTTAAAAGAGTTAGGAGATTCTCTTTGACCTAAATCAAATAAAAAAAAGGTTAGAGGAAATACTAACAATTACAGAAAAAGAAGACTTTTGGAATGATCATAGAGAAGCCCAAAACATATTAAAAGAAAAGAAAAGCTTAGAGCAAATATTGGAGGAGTACAACCAGCTGGCAAGGGAGATTGAAGATATTGAGGTGCTGATTGAGTTGGCATTAGAGGAGGAGGATTCCTCAGTAATCAAGGAAATTCAATCTTCTTATGATGCCTACAAAAGGGATTTGGATCAGATTACCATTAAGACCTTACTAGATGGGGAATATGATAAAAATAATGCCATCTTGTCCATACATGCCGGATCGGGAGGCACCGATGCACAAGATTGGGCAGAGATGCTTTTGCGGATGTATACTCGGTGGTCAACAGCCAAGTCCTATAAAATTAAAATTTTGGATTATCAAAATGATGATGAAGGCGGTATTAAGAATGCCACGCTGTTAGTTGAAGGAGAATACGCCTATGGTTACCTTAAAAATGAAAAAGGTGTCCACAGGGTAGTGCGAATTTCACCCTTTGACACCACGGGTAGGAGACATACTTCCTTTGCTTCCGTAGATGTGATGCCGGAAATGGCGGACGACATTACCATCCAAATCAACTCAGATGATCTGAGAATTGATACATTTAGATCCAGTGGAGCGGGAGGGCAACACGTCAACAAAACAGACTCAGCCATACGGATTACCCATTTGCCCACCAACATCGTGGTTTCCTGCCAAAACGAACGATCTCAGCATCAGAACAAAGAAGTGGCCATGAAGGTATTGGCGTCCAAACTTTTAGAGTTGGCCAAACAGGAGCACAAGGCTACATTGGATGAACTGGCAGGGGATTACAGCCAGATTACTTGGGGCAGTCAAATCAGATCCTATGTGTTCCACCCCTATAATTTGGTCAAGGATCACCGAACAAATGCAGAGGTAGGAAATATTCACGGGGTCATGGATGGAGATTTAGATTATTTTATCAATGAAAAATTGAAAAATAGAGGATAGGAAAACAAAGAAAAATACAAGGAAGGTACCATGAATATTTTAGAAAAGTTAGCGCAAGAATTCCATTTACCTTTGGTTAACGTACAAAGCACTGTAGATTTGATTGATGACGGAAACACCATTCCCTTTATTGCAAGATACAGAAAGGAAGCCACGGGACAGCTATCAGATGTCATTTTGAGGGACTTACACGACAGGCTTCGTTATCTAAGAAACTTGGAGGAGAGAAAAGAAGAAATCCTACGGCTGATAGAGGAGCAGGGGAAACTAACTGAAGAGCTACAGAATGAAATTCTCAAAGCAGAAGTTTTGCAGAGGGTTGAGGATTTATATAAACCCTACAAACAAAAAAAGGCAACCAGAGCATCAAAGGCGAAAGCCAAAGGGTTAGAACCCTTGGCAGACATCCTTTGGGAAATGAAAATTACCCAAGGCACTCTGGAAGAAGTGGCAAAGCCCTTTGTGGATCAGGAAAAGGGCGTGGAAACGTGGCAGGATGCCATAGGTGGTGCGGCGGATATCGTGGCAGAGAGAATTGCGGACGATCCCGATTTGACAGCCGCTATCAGGCAATGTACTTATCGAGAGGGAATTCTTTCCTCTGAAGGAGCGGATAAAGAGGAAAATACCGTATATGAGATGTACTATGACTATCAGGAGCCTGTAAATAAGATTGTAAATCACAGAATCCTAGCATTAAACAGAGGAGAAAAGGAAAAAAAACTGAAGGTAAAGCTTCAAGCCCCTGTAGATACTATTAAACGGCTTATAGCCAAAACTTTTTTCAAAAATGAAAATTCTATATTTACAGAGCTTTTTTATGAAACCATCGACGATTCCTATAAGCGGCTCATTGCCCCATCCATCGAAAGGGAGATCAGAAATGCCCTTACAGAACGTGCAGAAGCTGAAGCGGTGAAGGTCTTTGCAAAAAATACCGAAAAGTTGCTCATGGTTCCCCCTGTAAAAGGAGTCAGGATCATAAGCATTGACCCAGGATTTAGAACGGGCTGCAAGGTAGCAGTGTTGGATGAAACAGGAAAGCTGCTTGAGTATACTACCATTTATCCTACAGAACCCAGAAACGACATTAAGGGTACAGAAAGAACCTTGCTCCAGCTCATCAATAAGTATGGAATTAAGGTGATCGTCATAGGAAATGGTACAGCATCAAGAGAGACAGAGCAGGTGGTGGCTGATTTTATTAGTAAAAATAAGTTACCCATAAGTTATACCATTGTAAACGAAGCCGGAGCTTCCATTTATTCTGCTTCAAAGCTGGCAACGGAAGAATATCCTGATTTGGATGTGACTACGAGAGGTGCCATGTCCATCGGCAGAAGGTTACAGGATCCTTTGGCGGAGCTGGTGAAAATATCTCCCAAGCATATCGGTGTGGGGCAGTATCAACACGATATTAACCAAGGTCTTTTGGACGGCGCCCTTACCAACGTAGTAGAGGACTGCGTTAACCGAGTAGGGGTGGATTTAAATACGGCCTCTCCTTCCTTACTGGCTTACATTGCAGGGGTCAATGGAACCATTGCAAAAAATATTGTTGCGTACAGAGAAGAAAAGGGGCGGTTTAAGGATCGAAAAGAACTGAAAAAGGTAGCAAAGCTGGGGGAAAAGACTTATAATCAATGCGTTGGATTCCTAAGGATTGCAGAGGGCAAAAACCCCTTGGATAGTACTTCTGTTCACCCTGAATCCTATAAAGCAGCTGAAGCTATGATCGCAAAGCTGAATATAGATATTAAGGAGATTACAAAAGGTGGAATTCCTGATATTGAAGAAAGAATCATAGCCTTTTATTCAGAAAAAACTTTGAAAAAAGCAATCGAAAGAATGGCGGCAGAGTTGGATGTAGGTTCCCTCACCTTGACAGACATTGTGGCTGAAATGAAGAAGCCGGCCAGAGACCCCAGAGAGGATGCTCCGGCAGTGATTTTTAGAAAAGATGTATTGAGCTTTGAGGATCTAAAGGTGGATATGGAATTGACAGGAACTGTGAGAAATGTGGTGGACTTCGGCGCTTTTGTAGACATCGGCGTTAAAAACGATGGATTGGTACACATCTCACAGATTACCAACCGATATATTAAGCACCCTATGGATGTAATCAACGTAGGGGATACCGTCAAAGTAAAAATATTATCCATCGATGCGGAAAGACAGAAGATTGGATTAACCATGAAAATCTAATTGAAATTTAATTGTTTAACATTAAATTTTATGAAATACCGAAAGTTTTTATGGTTAATAAAAAGAATTAATATAAGATTAAATATGTATACAGTATTAAATAATGGAAAAACTTGTATTAGTCTCGTGTATGTGTTACTATTTGAAAATGAGAATTTATACCTAAATTTGTTATCAAAGGAGATGATAAACCAATGATATTAGAGACATTGACAAAATTTATCGGAACAACCGGTATCATGAATCTGGACTATAAAAGCGCAATTATGATAGGTGTATCTTTTATTTTATTGTATTTGGCTATTAAGAAAGGCTTTGAGCCCTTGCTTTTGGTACCTATTGCTTTTGGAATGTTGTTGTCCAATTTCCCCATAACGGGCATATTTGATCCACATCCACCGGCTGGAACCGAGATTGCAGATCTGGGATTACTCACCATATTTTATATGTTGAAGCCAATTTTCCCGTCCTTGATTTTCTTAGGTATCGGCGCAATGACGGATTTTGCTCCTTTGATTGCTAATCCAAAGTCATTATTGCTTGGTGCGGCAGCACAATTTGGAATATTTTTTACATTTTTAGGGGCTCTATTGTTCCCATTCTTAGGTGGATTTAATGCACAGGAAGCGGCATCCATCGGTATTATCGGAGGTGCAGACGGTCCTACAGCTATTTATCTCACCAGTAAGTTGGCGCCACATCTGTTGGGCGCTGTGGCAGTAGCTGCATATTCCTACATGGCTTTAGTTCCTGTAATTCAGCCTCCAATTATGAACGCACTGACTACTAAAAAAGAAAGAAAGATCAAGATGGATCAGCTGAGAGTGGTAAGTCAGAGAGAGAAGATTTTATTCCCAATTATCGTTACTGCAGTAGTGGTTATTATTTTACCTCCTGCAGCACCTCTCGTAGGTATGCTCATGTTGGGGAATCTCTTTAAGGAATCCTGTGTTACCACCAGATTATCAGATACAGCGGCAAATGCTCTGATCAATATCGTTACGATCCTGTTAGGATTGGCAGTAGGTGCATCTGCCCAAGGACCAACCTTCTTGGTAGCGGCCACTATTAAAATAATCATCTTAGGCGTTTTAGCTTTCTGCGTTGGTACGGCTGCAGGAGTTCTGCTTGCCAAGCTAATGAATGTTATGACAGGAGGAAAAATTAATCCGTTGATCGGTTCCGCGGGGGTATCAGCTGTACCAATGGCAGCTCGTGTATCCCAGAAGGTAGGTCAACAAAACAATCCTTCTAACTTCCTTCTGATGCATGCAATGGGTCCCAACGTAGCCGGTGTAATCGGATCAGCAGTAGCGGCCAGCGTAATGTTGTCCATGTTTAGTGGGTATTAGAATTTAGAATAAAATTTTTAAATAATAATTTAATCTAATCAACATAAAATACCGTCAGTTTTAGATTGGCGGTATTTAAATTTCTGAAAAATAGTATAATTAAAGATACTTATAGGATAGGTTACATGATATAATAAAGCCCTAGGTCTTTATTATATATTTGACTGCCGTGGGATTTTTCGGCTAATAGCCGAAACCCACATGGCTAATTATATCAAAAATGCGTTGCATTTATGATATGATAAAGCAATTAATAGTTTCGATGAGGAGGAGGTTTTTATGAGAAAGTTAACATGCATTATTTTATGTCTCAGTTTAATTATGGTAGCATTTACAGGCTGCGCCAATAAAGCCACAGAGGATAATTTTGCTGCAAAAGTGCTTAATAATGGAACGGTATATACCTTAGAAGGCTCAGATTGGGAAAATAATGCAGCAGAAGCCATAGCCATCAGCGGGGATGGTACCATTTTATTTGTAGGATCAAATACGGATGCAGAGGCTTACATAGGAGATAAAACAGAAGTAGTTGATTTGAAAGGCAAAGTAGTTATGCCCGGATTCGTGGATGCACATGGGCATATCCCGGGTAGTGCAATTACCGAGCTATTTGAAATCTACTTGTACGAATCATTAACTAAAGATCAAACCCTGAAGGATATTGCTGACTTTGTTAAGGAAAATCCGGATTTGGATGAATACTGGGGAAATGGGTTTAATATGGGCATGAGCGGAGATCCTAAAGGCCCTCAAAAAGAATGGCTTGATGAGATCTGTCCCGATAAACCTATGATATTGACTTCAAATGACGGTCATAATCAATGGTTGAATAGTAAGGCTTTTGAAGTTAACAACATAACAAAAGATACTCCGAATCCTGCAGGCGGATTGATTCAAAAGGATCCCACTACAGGAGAGCTGTGGGGAGTTTTAACAGATGCCAGTTCCCTTATTACCATGGAACAGACATATACCCCTGAGCAGGAAGCAGAAGCCCTTGCATATTTTCAAGAGAGTATGCACGGTTGGGGATATACTGCCATGATGGCAATAGCACCTCTTTTTGTAGAGCCTGATATTGTAAAACAACTTGATGATAAGGGTGAACTAACCATGAGAATGAACGTTGCCGGATTAGTAGAACCTGATGGAGATTTTGAGGAGCAACTAAAGGAATCAATAGCATTAAGAGATAATTTGGATTCTGACCTTATAGATGTAACTACTGTAAAATATTTTGCCGATGGAGTTATTGAAGGAATGACGGGATTTTTATTAGAACCCTATGACAAAGCGGCTAATTTAGCTCCGGATTATAAGTCTGAATTTTACTGGGATCCTGAAAAATTAAAGGAATATTTTTCAAGAACCATGAAGGAAGGGTTCCAAATACACGTTCATTCTATCGGGGATGCTGCCACAAGGCTTACACTGGATGCCATGGAATATGCACAAAAAGAAAATAGTTCTGTAGAGGCTAGAAATGTAATCACACATTTACAAGTTATAGACGAAGCTGATAAGCCCAGATTTGGGGAGCTGAAAATAATCGCTGCATTACAACCATTTTGGCATTTAAAGGAGCCGGACTGGTGGAGTGAAGTCGATTTAATTGCACTAGGTGAGGAAAGAGCTCTTAAGGAATATCCGGTTAAATCTCTAAAGGATAACGGTGCACTTTTAACGGCATCAGGAGATCACCCGGTATCGCCTATAAACAATCCATTTTATGCCATGGAAGCGGCAGTAACCAGGAATCTATTTAGTGGAGAGTTCTACGGTGTTGATGAAATTTCAAGTATTGATGATACTACATGGCTGTTAAATCCAAGCGAAAGAATTTCCGTAAAGGATATTGTAGAGGCTTACACTATTAACGGAGCTTATCAGTTATATAGGGAGGATAAAATCGGTTCATTGGTAGCTGGGAAATATGCTGATTTGGTAGTGTTAGATAAGGATATATTCAAAATAGATCCTTTGAACATTGATAGTATAGGAGTGATTGCTACTTTATTTAACGGAGAAACTGTATACGGGGAATTGTAAAAAATCCCTTTTAATAAATAAAACAAAAACCTTAATTCTTTGAATTGAGGTTTTTGTTTTTGCAACCTTGCAAAAATAATTTTTTTATTGCATAATGGATAGAGATAAAAATGTAGTAGGACAACAGAAGGATAAGGTAACAAGATGAGCCAAATAAATACCATACTCTTTGATTTTGATGGGACGGTGATGGATACCAATAACGTGGTGCTGAAATCATGGCAACATACCTTTGTAACTCATGAGGGTAAGGAACGACCGGAACAGGAAATTTACAAAACCTTTGGGGAACCCTTGCAGATCAGCATGGCTAGGATTTTGCCGGAAGTACCTGTAGAAGAGGCTATTGCCACATATAGAAGCTATCATTATCATAACTTTGAAGATCTGATAAGCCTTTTTCCCGGAATTGATGAGCTGCTGGCTAAATTAAAAGGTGAAATGTATAAGGTGGGAGTGGTTACCTCTCGTTTAAGAGCCACCACCATGAAGGGAATCAATAAATATAATTTAGCTGAGTATTTTGACGCAATCATAACCTGCGATGAATGCACAAAGCACAAGCCGGATCCGGAACCCGTGTTAATTGCATTGGAAAAGTTGGGTTCTCGACCGGAAGAGGCTTTGATGATTGGGGATACTGTTTTCGATATCCTCTGTGCCAGAAATGCAGGAGTGAAAACCGTCCTTGTGGGATGGGCTAAAGCTATGACACCGGAAGACAAAGCAGGACCAAATGCCCCGGATTTTATCATTGAGAAGCCCATGGATCTGTTAGAGGTTATACGAAGTATGGAGAAGTAAAATGTTGGATCAAAAAAATGATAGGATTTCCAAGGTGATGGGCAATTTCGATACGCACGGAGCAGTGTTCAAAACCCATTCTTTAAAACCATTGAAATCAATTGACTAAAGTTTGAAAAATCATTAAAATTATTTTCATTTTTTTCAAAAAAACTCTTGCATTATCTTGGAAGATATTATATACTACAAAAGCTTGTGAAATGCGATGAAGCAGGAAGTTGCTGAG